>JAIORB010000027.1 GCA_021108325.1 Bacteroidales bacterium
TAACAAGAGAAAAGATGAATTTAACAAAAAAGAGACTGCCTTTTTCGACAGCCCCTTTTTTATAAGTATTTTTCTCCAAGTTTTAATTTTACATCATTGACATATTGTTTAATTTCTTGTTCATCTTCCTTTTTACATACTAATAAAATGTTCCCTGACTCTACAATAATTAAATCTTTTAAACCTTGTAAAACAACAAGTTTATCTTTGGGCATATTAACAATACAGTTTTCTAATTCATAAGAAAACACATTGCCTCCTAAAATAGCATTTTTGTTATCGTCTTTCGAACTATTTTCATGCAAAGATCCCCATGTTCCTAAATCTGCCCAACCAAAATCACTGCAATAAACATATACATTATCTGCTTTTTCCATTATACCATAATCAATGGAAATATTTTTACATTCGTAGTACGTATGAGAAATAAATTCAGATTCCTTTTCTGTATTGTAAATGCTTATACCTTCGCTAAATAACGCATCTATTTCGGGTAAATTAGTCTCAAAAGCTTTCATTATAGACTTTAGAGACCAGATGAATATACCTGAGTTCCAGAAAAACTCACCACTTTCGTGAAATACTTTTGCTAATTTCTTATCTGGTTTTTCTGTAAAAGTTTTTACTTTATAAATATTTTTATTTTCCGTAATGTTTTTATTTCCATTAACCTGAATGTAACCATAGCCGGTTTCTGGTCTGCTGGGCTTTATACCTAAGGTTAGTAATGCATCTTTTTTTGAAGTAAATTCAAGCCCTTCCTTTATCACCTTTTTAAATACATTTTCTTTTAGAATTAAATGATCAGAAGGAGCGGTTATAATATTCGCATTCGGATTTTTCTTAAAAATTTTATAATTTGCGTAAGCAATACAAGGAGCTGTATTCCTACGTGCAGGTTCAAGAAGTATCTGCCCTTCTGTTAACTCAGGTAATTGTTCAAAAATTATTTCTTTATAAATTGTACTTGTAACAATATAGATATTCTCAACTGGACAGATGGATTGAAATCTGTCGAAAGTCATTTGAAGTAAAGTTCTGCCTGTTCCCAATATATCTAAAAACTGCTTTGGCTTATTCATTCTACTTAATGGCCAAAATCTGCTTCCAACACCTCCAGCCATTATAACACAGTAATTATTTTCCATTTTAATTTTGTTTTGAGAAATATTTGTATTCTACTAATTTACAAAAAGCAAAAAGAATAAAAAGGATTAAGAATAAAAAATCTTTATTAAATAAATGTGTTTAAGAGAAAGTTTTATTATTTATTATATTTGTACACTCAAATTAGATAATTCATGGGACTTTTTTATCATATAGGTAAATATTTTTCACTTCTTTTCAGAGTTTTTGCAAAACCCGAAAAATTTAAAATTTATTATAGAGAAACCATCAAAGAAATAGATAAACTTGGATTAAATTCAATATGGATAGTTGCAGTTATATCGGTATTTATGGGTGCTGTTATTACAATACAAACTGCATATAATACTGATAATCCAATGTACCCGAAATATTTAATCGGATTAACAGCAAGAGATACTTTATTATTAGAATTTTCATCAACAATTATTGCTCTTATTTTGGCAGGTAAAATTGGTTCGAACATTGCTTCCGAGATCGGAACTATGCGGGTAACTGAGCAAATTGATGCCCTGGAAATAATGGGTGTAAACTCAGCCAGCTATTTAATATTACCCAGGATAATAGCCTCTGTGATATTTACTCCGTTCCTGACTTTAATGAGTATGATTATTGGTATTTTTGGTGGATGGATTGCCGGAATTTCAACAGGAGTGATGACAACCCAGGATTATGTCTATGGAATTCAATATGCTTTTATACCATATTATATAGTTTATGCCCTGATTAAAATAGTTATTTTTGCATTTCTAATAACTACAATATCTGCATACCATGGATATTATACTTCTGGCGGTTCTTTAGAAGTTGGTAAATCGAGTACTAAAGCAGTTGTGCATAGTAGTATTTTTATTCTTCTTTTTAATGTAATATTAACACAATTACTGCTTTCATGATAGAAGTTAAAAATATAGCAAAATCTTTTAACGGAATTCAGGTTTTAAAGAATATTGATGTTTTATTTGAGAAAGGTAAAACAAACCTGATTATTGGACAGAGTGGATCAGGGAAGACAGTTCTATTGAAGTCAATTGTTGGATTACATGATGTTGAACAAGGGAAGGTAATATTTGACGGGACAGTTTTTAACGAACTGAATTTTAAGGATAAAAAAGAAATGAGAAAGCAAATAGGAATGCTTTTTCAGGGAGGAGCCTTGTTTGATTCTGCCACAGTTGAAGAAAATGTAATGTATCCATTAAATATGTTTACAGAATTGACATATTCAGAAAAAAGACATAGAGCGAACGAATGTCTTAAAAGAGTTAATATAATAAATGCCAATCAATTATATCCTGCAGAAATTAGCGGAGGCATGAAAAAAAGAGTGGCAATTGCAAGGGCTATTGCCTTAAACCCAAAATATTTATTTTGCGATGAGCCTAATTCCGGGTTAGATCCTCAAACGGCAATATTAATTGATGATTTAATTAAGGAGATTACAGTAGAGTATAATATGACCACAATTGTTAATACGCATGATATGAATTCTGTTATGGAAATTGGCGATAAAGTTGTATTTATTTATAAAGGAGCTAAATGGTGGGAAGGTACAAAAGATGATATTTTTGATTCAGAAAATGAAGAATTAAATAATTTTATTTTTGCATCTAAACTTTCACAGAAGATAAGAGATTTAAAAAACGGACATTAACCTAATACATATATCTTTTCAAGTCGCTTAATATCTAAAATTTCAATGTTTTTACCTTCAATTTGAATCAAATTATCTTTTCTAAATTCTGATAATACCCTGATTACATTTTCAGTACTCATGTCGATTAACTCGGCAACTTCTTTTCGGCTAATTGGCAGATTAAATTTTGTCGAATTATAAATATGTTTCGAGAAGAAAAGCAATATATAAGCTATTCTTCCACGTAACTGACGGGTATTAATGTCAATTCTTGTTTTAATTACAGAATCAGAAACAGTACTTATTTTTTCAAAAAAATCGATGGCAAACACCCCGTTTGTTTTTATGAATTTTTTTATAATTCCTAAATCCACAAAACAAACAATAGAATCTTCAATAGCAGTTGTAGAATAAATATGTTTCGTGTTTGAAAAAATACTCAATAGACCAATAAAATCCTGTGGTTTTGCAACACTTAAAATATGTTCTTTAGTGTTGATTTCTGTTTTATATAATTTCACAAGACCATTTTGAAGGTACATAAAAGATGAAATTTCGTCTCCTTCCATGCAAATATTCTCACCCTTTCTATAAAATTTCTCTACTTTGTTAGCATTAATGAGTTTTAATTCTTCTGCAGATAAGTTTTTAAATGCCCATGACCTGTAAATACAACTCTTGCAATTACTGACTTTACGCGATAATTCCATTTTTGAACCTTAGTTTTAATGGTGATATATATCATTAATGATATATATCATAATATATAAAGATATAAATATATTTATATCTGTTAATTTTGTAACAGTAAAAACCAATTACAATATAAAAATAATATAAAAAAAGACTAAAATGAAAAAGATTCTGATTTTGGGTGCCGGTACAGGTGGAACAATAATGGCTAATAAATTAAGAAAAGCACTTGATCGAGAAGAGTGGGATATTACTATTGTCGATAAGCATAAAACACATTATTACCAGCCCGGATTCTTATTTATTCCGTTTGGCATCTATAATAAACAGGATGTAATTAAACCGAAAGCTGATTTTATACCTGCAGGAGTGAACATTATTTATAATGATATAGATAAAATTGTTCCTGATAATAATAAAGTCTTATTGGAAGGTGGGAAGGTTTTAAATTACGATTTTCTTATTGTTGCTACTGGTACAAGGGTCGACCCAACAGAAACTCCGGGTTTAAAAGATGAATTGTGGCAAAAAGAAATATTCGATTTTTATACTGTTGAAGGTGCAGTTGCTTTAAGAGAGTTTTTTGAAACATGGCAAGGTGGCCGTTTGGTAATGAATATTGCCGAATTACCATTTAAGTGCCCGGTAGCTCCATTAGAGTTTGTATTCCTGGCTGATGAATATTTTACTAAAGCAGGAATTCGTGATAAAGTAGATATTACTTATGTAACTCCATTACCCGGGGCATTTACTAAACCAAAGTCAACTAAGATGTTAGGTGAGTTGCTTGATGAAAAGAATATTACAGTAATTCCTGATTTCTATTTAGAAAGTGTTGATAATAAGGAAAAGAAAATTAAATCTTATGATGGTCAGGAAATCCCGTTTGACGTTTTGGCTATTGTTCCTGTTAATAAAGGTGATGATATGATTGAGCGTAGTGGTATGGGTGATGACTTGAACTTTATACCAACTGATAAGCACACCTTAAGATCTGAAAAGCATGAAAACATTTTTGTTTTAGGCGATGCTTCAAATATTCCTACTTCGAAAGCCGGTTCTGTTGTTCATTTTGCTGCAGATGTGCTTTTTGACAATATTCAGTGTGCAATTAAGGGTCGTGAATTAAGAGCGAAATTTGATGGACATGCAAACTGCTATATTGAGACAGGTTTTGGAAAAGGTTCATTAATTGATTTTAATTATGAAACAGAACCTTTGCCAGGGACCTATCCGCTGCCAGGTATTGGACCATTTGGTTTATTACAAAATACAAAGATGAACCATTATGGTAAGGTAATTTTTCGATGGATATACTGGCATATATTATTGAAAGGAAAGGAACTTCCTATTGAGAATGAAATGACAATGGCTGGTAAGAAAAGGTAAAACCTAAAACTGAGGAAAAATGGAAGTTAAAACAGAAAATGTTCAGGAGCAGATAAATCAAATCAATCAAAAGCTTGATCTTGTTTTGCATTATGTAAACGAACAAAGATTAAAAAGCGAAATGATTGAAGATTTAGTCTCTGATGTTTCAATTATAAGTAAAGACGCATTTACAAGCGCTGTCGAAGAACTTGATACGCATGGTATAGAGCTCAATGTAGAAGACATTAAATTACTTGCTTTCAAACTGATTAGAAATGTAAATAATTTCTCACAGGCAATGGATATGTTTGAAAGTATTACGGATTTATTAAAAGATGTAAGCCCGATAATTAATGAAGCGGGTATAGATTTTACATATAAACTGCATGAGTTTGAACAAAAAGGTTATTTCGAGTTTTTTAAACAAATGGCTAATCTTTTTGATAATGCCGTTGTTGCTTATCAGAAAACAGACTTTGATCAGGACAAGAAATACTCAATATGGAAAATTATCCGTGAAATGAATAGTCCGGAGATTAAAAGAACTTTAGGATTTATGATTACATTATTAAAGAATATTTCAAAAGAATCGATAACTAATAAATAACTAATCTATTAAAAATTAATATTATGGCACAAAAAACAGTAGCAGGTGTAAACCTTGAAGTAACTGATGATGGATACTTGGTAGACCCATCACAATGGACTGAAAAAATTGCAAAGGAAATTGCAAAAGAAGAAAATATTGAACTTAATGATAAACATTTCGAAGTTATCAAGTTTATCCGCGAAAATGCTGATTCAGGCTTGACAATTCGTAAAGTAGGAAAGTCTGGAATAGTTGATATTAAAGGATTTTATGATTTATTTCCCGGTGGGCCATTAAAAATGTCGACAAAAATTGCAGGGATTCCAAAACCAACAAGTTGTGTTTAATTTAAAAATATAATATTATGGCTGAAAAAAAAGATACACAAGTAAAAAAAGTGGCTATGATTTGTGCCAAAGGTACAATTGAAGATGTATATGCTACATTGGTAATGGCAAACGGCGCTGTTATGGAAGGTATGGAAGCAAAAGTTTTCTTTACTTTCTTTGGTCTTGATGCTATTACAAAAAAATACATGAATAAACTACACACAGGAACAGTTGGAAACCCTGCTATGCGTATGCCTGGAGGTTTGCCTTTCCCGACTATATTGGGGGCAATCCCAGGAGTTGAAGCAGGAGTTTCTGTTATGATGCGAAGCCAAATGGAAAAATTAGATATTCCTCCGGTAGACGAATTTTTAGATATGATTACTGCAGGAGGTGGAGAAATCTATGCGTGTAAACTTGCTGTTGATATGTTTAAATTAAAGAAAGAAGATTTAAGCGATCATGTAATTGATATTATTACTATTGGTGATTTTTATGCAATGGCTGGTGGTGAAGGTTCGCAGGTTATTTTTACCTAAACTAAGTTTTACATATAGTGAAACCGCCTCTTGGGGCGGTTTTTTATTGAATATTAATCTTGTTCTTTAATTCTTTAACAAAAGTTTCTTTATCCTGAATATCAGAATTTATTAGTTTATTATACCAGTGATTAACCATTTCCATATTGTCCATATTCTTATAAATCAGAATTAAGTAATAATAAGATAGGCCATGGATTTGAGATTGAATATTTATATTTTCTTCTAATACTTTTTCAAAATAAGGAATTGATTTATCAAATTCATTGTTCTGGTATAAGTCAAAACCCTTCTCAAACGCTCTTATTTTTTCATTATGCTCGTTGTCTAAAATGATGTTAAAGAATGAAAAACAGGCATTATTGCAGTTTTCAATCAGGTCAATAAATTTAATATCATCGGATATTTTTTCGAAATAGAGTTTAAATTCAAGTATTTCGCCGGTATAAGCAAATTCATGTTGATTAGGACATGTGGGAATATTTTCTGATTTTATTAATTGGTATACTTCGATTCCTGTGGAATTTTTGATATAAATATTTTCATCGGCACAAAACCAGCCTCCCTGGCTACGTTTATTAGTTACTTTTAGTGATATAATTGTCTCACTATCGGTAATCTCAATTTTAGTTATTTCAAGTTCCGGGTGACTTTGTTTACCGGCAATAGGGTTTTCGTATACCTGGGCATTAAGTATAAAAGGCAGGAAGAAAAGAAAGGCTATAGTTAAAATTTGTTTTTTCATCATATTTATTTTTTTTATAATAATTGTATAACTGGGCTATTGTTTTCTGTCGTCCTTCCCGGACTTACTTTTGTCAATTTACATTATTTCTACCATACTATCGTCCTTCCAGGACAAATTTATTATTTGTGTATATTGTTGGGTTAATATACTATTATCTCTATCGGACAAATTATGATTTAATTTTATGTAATAATTGCGTAGCAATGATACTATGGTAGAAAATTATTGCAAACATTTTTTTAAAGCAGCATAGCTGCGAAAGTATTTTGATATTATTCATAAAACTGAAATAAATATTTTTCATCAAATTCTATTTCATACTTTTTTAATAAATCTAAATATTCATTCTTAAACGATCTTTTTTTATGATGATTTTCCTGTTCTATTATATATTTAATTACTGTATCTCTTTGTGATCGGGAATATGAAAATGCTCCGTATCCCCTTTGCCATTCAAATCGCCCTGAAACAAGATGGTTTTCATTTATCCATTTAGAAGAATTGGATTTAATAACTTGTAAAACTTTTGATGTTGAAACATTGGGATTTAATTCAAAAAATACGTGAACATGATTTGTAAAACCATTTACCGCTAATGGAAATAATCCCATACCTTTTATAATTCCACTAATGTATTCGAAAATACGTTTGCGGATTTCCCTTTTCAAATAATTTTCCCTGCCTTGAACTGCAAAAATTGCATGAATGTTAATTTGTGTATAGGTATTTGCCATATAATGTTTTCTATAGTCCTTCCAAGACTTACTTTTGTTGATTGCTACGATACTACCATACAGTTGTCCTTACAGGACAAATTACATTAATTAATAAAAACACTAAAAAACAAATATAATTATTCATTTTATAATATTTCTAATTTGCTACTTACTATCGTTCTTATAGAACTCGTTATTATTATTAACCATTGCTACCATACTATCGTCCTTACAGGACTTACTTTTGTTGATTATTACTATACTACCATACTGTTGGTCCTTACATGACAAATTTATTATTATGTTAATATACTGTTATTTTTATAGGATAAATTATGATAGATTTTTATAATAATTGCGTAGCAATGATATTATGGTAGAAAATTATTGCAAATATTTTTTTAAAGCAGCGTAGCTGCGAAAGTTTTTCCTGTAGGATTAAAAGTATATAAAAATGCCCTTCAATATACTCGAAGGGCATGTAAATATCAAATTATTTTTAATTATTCAGATTTTTTACCAAAATTGAAATCAAGTCCTAAAGCAAAAAATAAGTTGCTTCTATTATATGTTTCAGTAAGATCAATAAGTGTACCTGAACCGCCTAAATCATGTTGGTAATCTTTACTGTCTTCAACATACGTTGTGTAAGCAACAGCTAGATTTAGATCAATTTTGGGAGTAATTGAGTATGCACCACCAAGCCCAAAGCTATTAGACGATATTTTATAATTTAAATCAGTTTGGTATTCGTCTTTTAATCCTGATTGTGCTCTTAAATAACCTGCGCTAATTAGCATTTTATCAGAAATGTTATATTCTAATCCTAAAGCCCATTCCCAGTAATTATTATCAAATACTTCGCTATTTTTTATTTCATTTCCTAAGGCATCTTTATAGCCATAATTAGCACTTTTATCAAAGTAATAATGTACTCCGGTTGAAATTAAGAATTTATCTGACATTTTATAATCTATACCAGCAGTTAATAAAGCCGGCATGTCATTTCTATTTATTTCTCCATCTGGAAACATACCAATTGTATTTCCTGTAGCAACATCGTATCCAATTATAAAGTCTTTAGTAGTATTATTTTCGAGTTCAAGTTTAGTCATGAACTCATACTTTAAACCAATATTTAATTTATCGTTAGGGCTAATATTTACACCAATTATTGGAGTAATTCCAGATCCTGTTTGCTCAATTTCTACATCTTCCTGATCAGCTAAAAGCATGGCTTTAACTGCGCTTTCACCAGCAGAAGCAGTAAACGGAGCAATTCCATCACTAATTGTTGCTGTTGTTGGATCTAATCCTAAAGCAGTATAACCAGCCTCTAGGGTAGCTTGTTCTACCGGAGTTAAGTATCCTAAACTTGCAGCAACTGCAAGTGTAACACCTCCTAAGCCACCATCGGTTAATGCCTGAAGGCTTGTTGCTGCAGTTGTAGCATCATTAGCTAAATTTGTAAAGAATTCAGGAGCAGAAATCATATCCAAAGTTGGATTATATACTGGATGTGCTGTATTAATCATAACGTCAGTTAAATGACCAGCATATGTGTTTTTAGCTGTAACATATCTTGCACCAAGATATACAGAAAACATATCGTTAATTTCATAAGATGCACCTAATTGATATCCCCAGAAAACAGAACTTCCTTCAAAATATGCATCAAGACTATAAGCTGTTGTTGGCAGACCTCTTCCAGTTAGACCAGGAACTAAATCAGAAATACCGAGTTCAAAAGATGGTAATCCATTTTTAAATTCAGCACTTCCTCCACCGCCAATTACATTCATGCCAAAAGAGAACGCAAATTTGCCTGTATTATATGATGCATATATGCTTGGGAGTATAGGAACGGTCACAGAACCTTCATAGTCAACAGGTGTATTATTTAAATACGTATAGTCTGAAGTAATTGTTCTATTCTGAAATAAAGTTTGGTTGTTTATAGACACATAAAAGCCATTGCCAAGTTTTGTTAAACCTGCAGGATTATAAAATACCGCATCAATACTGGTTGAAGCATCACGGGCGAACATGCGAACCCATGCTGCACTTTGGTTGGTATTGTGAACAATACCGCCTGAATAAGAGAAAAAGGGTAAAGTTAATAAACCCATTAAAAGTAAAGTTATTCTTTTCATAGTGAATTAGTTTTGATTACCTGACTAAGATAATTTTTCTGTTAAAAAAAAAGAAGAAAAGTTAAACCAAAATTCAAATAATTTTCGATTAAAGTTGCTAATAATCAACCAATAGATTAATATATAAGTATTTATAGATTTGCATAATTGAGATTAATAATAAGAAAAATAGACCATATGATTTTTGTAGTCGAAAAAACCTATCCTGTAAGAAAGATTTATGGTATAGAAGAAATTCTGAATCTTATACCCTTAAATCCGTTCCACGGTATATAGCCGTTGCACGGGCAATTCTTTTCGTGGAATGTTGATAGTCATCGGATGATTCTTTTATTAAAATTAAGTTAAAACACTATCTATCAACAAGTCATCCGATGACTTGCGGATTTAAGGTAATAGATAGGTTTGTTAACAGACGGGTTAACCCGTCTGTTAATCAGGATATTATTAATCTTAAAATACAGATTTTAATAATGGAGTATCTCTTGATTTTAGTTTTTGCATGGATCCGATGGCAATGTTTATACCAAATCTAAAATTAAAAGATGTTGTTTTGTGCCCCCATAAAGCTGCAGAAACATTATCTGAAATTACATATAGTTGCAGTGGAGCACCCCCAAGCACGAATCCAAAACCAATATTGTTATACGAACCGTTCATTATAGAATAACTTAAACTGGCAGATAATCCATTTACCGGGCGAACGTTTGCCGAAAAAGTAAAAGTCTGGTTTAAATTACTATTGTAATAATATGAACGAGATAAGAATCCTACATCAAAATTTTTGGAAATGGCGTAATTAGCACCAATATAAATTTTTGTCCCCAGAGTTGTTGTATATGACTTAGAAGTATTAGAAATTGTAAAACTATTTTCTAAAGAATCGAGCATTTCTTCAAAAGGATCGGTATCTGATTCTGAATTTCCTATTTCGTCACTTACATCCACTCCTTTAAAGGCATAGCTCCCTTTTAATTCAAGCGAGGTTACGTCTTCTGCATCCCATTTTATATAACCTAAATCAATTACGCTTAAGGATAAGGATAACTTTTCAATTGGTTTATAATAAATTCCAAAATCAATTCCTAAACCCATATTATTATGGGCCAGTGCAAGATCCGTTAATGAATCAGTTTCTGCATTTTCGATATAACTGGGGATTTCAAAACCATTAAATTCTCCATCTTCATTTGTTGTTGCAATAAGCGGAGATGAAGTATTTATAACTGCATCGGCATTTAAATAAATTGAGTCGCGACTGGAATACATACTTATATTATTATCCTTAAAATCTGATGATGCATTAGCATGACCAAACAGAACTTTTGCTCTAATCCCAACGGATAAATTTGGGTTTATTTCTTTTGAAATTCCAAGCCCGTATTCGCGATAAAAAGTTGAGTTAACTCCTAAATAACTTAAATCAGCACTTTTATTAATAAAGCTTTGATTCCCTTCCAGAGCCAATACCATCAAATCTTTTGGATAGTTTATGGATGTTGAGAATTTTTCTGAAAGATTAAATGAAAAATACCAGGTATTAACTCTAAAACCAAAAGAAATAAGATCGGATCTGAAATCTTCGTAAAAGAAATTATTTTCACCAAGTTTGGATAGAAAATCAGAAGTATTATAATCGGCATCGGGATGTAAAAAAGTTATTAATGAATCATTAGTAGGATGTTTCATTATAATGTCGGTTAAAGTGAATCTATTATTACCTGCATCAACTTCTATAGATGAAATCCCGGGAAAGCCAATAAATACATTATAACTTGGTTGCATAGCAGGATTCATCATTGTTGTTTGAGGAACTCTGTTCATATAATATAATGTTTGACTATCTTGTGCAGAGATGTATCCTGAAATAAGAATAACTAATACTATTGTAATTAATAATTTTTTAGATTTATTAAAGCTCATGAGTTCAGGATTTAAAAGTCGTTAGAATTTACTTTTACATCAATACCTACACTTAAATTAAAATCAACCGAATAATCTTCAAAAAATTTGACCGAAACAAGATCTCCGTTTGAGTCGGAAGAAGTTTTAAGTCCCGCCCGAATTACTCCATATCTGACCGTATTCAAGGCGGCTATTTCCTCGTTAGTGTACTCAACCAGCGATGTTTTAATTCCCGGGGCCATAACTGTATTATCAGCAGGATCTAAAATTCCGGAACTAATTATAGGTCGTGAATTTTCAGCAAACAGGGTATCAACATGATTATATACCGAATCTAAGAAATATAGCTGAAAATCAATATCAAGAGGTAATCCGTTTGCGACTTCAAGCATTATATTAACTCTTTCAATAAAATCTGCATCTTCATCAATATCCATCAGGTCGAGCTCAATAGTGTCTACAAGAGCAAAACTATCAGCTTTAAACCACAGTGGTAATACAAACTCAAAATCAATATCAATTTGACTGTCATCGCTTACAAAATTATACGAAGCTTCCGGGCCATCAGGATTTGATGTCGCTGATAAATTATATTCTAATCTTGATGGTAAAAAGGAAAGAAAATCCGAAACATTAGAGTTGTCTGTGTTTATTGAAATGACAGTGTCTTTGTAAATATCATTATTAATATAATCGGTTATTTTTGGATATGCATAACCAAATGTATCTAGTGATGAATCGAAAATCATTTCTATGGAATCAACATCAGTTTTAAAACCTGTAAATCGGGAAATACTTACAGCTGCGGGAACGCCATAAGAGTTCATAATATTAAAATTTATGTACGGATTTTTGAAATAAATATATCCTTCGAGCGTATTTTCAAAAAAACTAAGGTCTACTTCTCCAGTCTGGCTTAATAAATCGTAATCGCCAATATATCCAAAAATAGCCTCGAAATCTATATCTTCTATTGTAGCAACAACTGAAATTCTTTCACCCGGATTAAATCCTGCACCTGAATTAATAAGTTCAACATGAAAATCAACAGGCATGTATGAAAAGGTTGAATCGACAGTTACAGAATCGCTTAAATAAATTGTATATCCATCAAGAACAAAAGGTTCGTTATATGTAAAACTGCCATCGCCAACATCAATAGGAATGGTTTGGCTAAAAGGAACATTGTTTAACCTGATATTTGGGCAGGTAATAACAATTTGTCCTGTATGTAGAAATTCAGAATAGATATCAAAAACCATACTTCCCTCATCCAATATCATACTATCAAGTTGTTCGTTATTTGAAAAGGCAAATGGGAAGTTTTTGGTACGGTCCAGGATAACTGTTTCTCCAACACCCCAACCCGGAGGAATAGTAAAATCCGATTCAATAAAGAACTCAAGGAAATCTTGCGGAGGAATTTCCAGTAAATCATCTGCAATATACGAGAATAATGAATCTTCGTAAGTAATTAATAATAATCCATCTGCATCAGAACTTATAAAACTTGAACTGTCAAATTCACTAATTAAATCATCAAGTGTAAGTGAACCATAAGCCAAGGGCGCTAAGATGCCTGCTCTAATTTCCATTTCATCATCCAGTTTGTTAAATTCATATTCATCATGCATGCATTGATAAAATAAAAAAATGATAAATATCGGAAGGATGATTTTTAAAATCCCGGCAAGTTTTAATTTATTCATAATCATAAAGTTTTAAATAATAAACTAATTTACGGAATAATTGTATAAAAAGTTATATTGAGTACCCACAATTAAATTAAACTGACTTCGTGAATCACCCAAAAACCCTATTGTAAATTGAGTATTTCCTTTTAAAGGAAAGCCTTCGTAAATGCTTCCGTTACTATTAAATAAAAATATTTCGTTAGTTGTTTTGGAAACAATTCCTAATTTTCGATTATCGTACGAAAAATAGTAATAAACAGGCGAAGATTCAATGTTTTTATCAAATTTATAATCAAATATTTCTGAACCATCTTGTTTAAATACATCTAATTTGTTTTTATCAAGAAAAATATAGTCTTTAAAACCATCAGCATTAATATCCTGGTAATCGAAATAATGACTTGATGAATATTTCCCAATTTGTTTTGATTTTACCGTTCCATCTAAATATATCATTCTAACCAAACTTGAGGTGTCTGTTGTTACAAAACGTGGATTGGTACTAGAGTTCCCCAGCTCCAGGATAAAATTATTGTTTGCTGATTTGGAGAATTGGTTTTTTATATGAATACGTTCTTCACCTCTTCGGTTTAAAATATACACTCTGTATTTATCAGCAAAAACAAGATAGTCGTTTGCGTTAACTCTAAAATGCTGAACCGGAGTTGTAACATGTTTATCGGTTTGACCAAATTTCCATCCATTCACTAAATTCCCTTCGAGATTATATAAATAAACATTTTTGTTTTTGCATGGAATAAGAATTCTGTAATCCAAAGTTTTGTCATAATCAAACATTGCCAGGCCTGATGTTGACGGCGATCTCAATTCAACCGGATATCGCTCTACATAATTACCATTTCTGTCGATTAAATGAATTTTATTTTCGGTGCTAAACAAAAACTGAAGCTTACCGTTTTTATAAAAATCAACCTGGCATATTTCACTATTTATTTTTTCGTTTAATTGTAATTTCCATAAAATTCTACCTACTTTATTAATCAGGTAAATCTTATTATTTAAATCCTGGACAAAAATCTCGTTTTCTTTTGTGTAATGATTTATTACTAATATTGGTTTGAAATCCATTGAAGCATCCAAATGGCTTTCCCAAACTGTAACAGCTTCATCTTTAATTTCAGGAATATATTGTAAGTATAAGTTGTTGTAAATCATGTCATTGTTTTGCTGAAGTTGAACGGCTAAAGCCTGAAATTTCCTAAAACTTTTAATGTTTTGATTTAATCCTTTTTTGAGATTTGGGTTTAAAAATTCAGCAATATATTTTGGCGAACGAAACATGTTAGTATAAAAATAGAAATTTGATTTTGAAGATAGATAATTTGTGAATTGCTCAAATTTCATATCATTATCGAGTGTTTTATGTAATATGTTCGAATGGATAAATTTGGAAACGGATTTTTTGGAACTGCCGATAATAATAAAATTGTCGATAAATGTAGCATACTGATTTTTAAATTTGGGGAAAACATTTCCGAAAAATGTTCTGAATACATTATTAAATGGTAAAGAATATACTTTGTATTTAGTTTCTTTATCAATTCTTATTTCATTTATAAAATGTGATTTGTTTATATTGTTTGTTTCAGCAATTTTAGAAATAATTTCATTTAGGTTGTTTTCGGCAATACTTTTACCTTTAGTTCGCATTATAATGTATGTATTGTCCTCAAAATTGTCGTTTGGTTCATCGGTAACCACAAACCCGATTTCTTCGTCAAGATGCTCTTTAAAAAACTGTTCTAAATCAATGGCATATTTATTTTTATACAGATCAATCTGTAATTGATATTTATTTATTTTTCCTTCTTTTTCAAGATAAGATTTATAATTCTTTAAATACTGATCAATATTACTAATTCCTAATGATAAAAAAAGAGCAGTGTTCGAAGGAAGAATACTGTTCATTTTATGGTCAACGGGTTCTTGTTTAAGAAAAATGTTGAGATAATTATTCAAAGAATCATTACTAAAAGTAAATCCGTTTAATAAAACAGCATCATCTTTTAACTTTATATCGAGCTCGGCCCAGTTGCCTAAATTAGAGAATTTAGAAATTACAGATTTTTGCTTATTGTTTAACGCAAATGATACTATTTCATTAAAGCGGGCAAGGTTTAAATAAATATTTGCATCAACATTTCTCCCGGCAGTTTTTTGTACTTTAACAAATCCACGATCATTAAATATCGATTTTTCAGCTTCTGATTGTCTTATTGAATTTTCCACTAAAATTGATGATGAACTATATATCAGGATTCCTTTATAAAACGAAAAATGTAATTCTTTATCTGCCGTTTTAATATTGTATATTTTTGTATTGTTGTAATCGCGGGACGATACATTATTTTCAGAACTTAAAAGACTTGTAATCGATTGAAGAATAAATTTCTTATCACGAAAATTATGCATTCTTACCAGGAATAGAAACTCAAGACTGGCTTTCCCAATTTTGTGAGCAGAAATTATAATTTGATTATCTTTTATTAAATCTTGAATAATTTGATTTTTACCAGAAAGATTTGCTATATATTCTAAATCAGAATCAAATTGTTTTATTGCAGGAAACTGAGCAAGCTCTTCCCAGATTTTGTTTTCTTTCCTGATCTCGGCAATCTTTTCTATAAAATTGGCACTTTCAATTATAAATGCAGCATCAACAGGGATGGCTTTATACGTATCAAAATCAGGTAATTGTTGGGTTTTTATATATCTGTAACCAAAATACGCTGAAAGAATTATGATTAAAGATGAGATTCCGATTAAAACTTTTTTAAGCATAAGAAATTAAACCATTTATTCGTTTTTTTCAAAAATATTAAATATAATTTTATAACTAAAATTTATATGCCGGTAAACATAATTAAAAATTGATTAAACCAATAATATCAAAGCTAATCAAATAGTAAATTTGCGCTTTAAAAATGTATACTTTTGTCATCTTATGTATAAAAAAACATATCTATTATTAATAAGTTTCTTTTTACCTCTTTTTTCTTTTAGTCAAACACTTTTATTAAAAGATGCAGAATTAAACGATCCGGTTGCAAATGTTGCAATTTATAATCAGGATCGTACCAAATCTGCTCTTTCAAATTCAAAAGGAGAGGTTTCTCTAAATATTTTTTTGAATAACGAAATGATTTATCTTCAACATCCATCATATAAAAAAATACAATTTACCAAATCCGGCATCGATGAGTTTGTTATTTATTTAGAGAAAAAAATTATAGAAATAGAAGAGTATGTAATTTCTGCATATCGATGGGAACAAAATAAAGATGAAATTCCAAATAAAATAACAAGGCTTACCCGGGAGGGAATAATATTTGATAATCCTCAAACTACAGCCGATTTATTAGAAAATTCAAACGAAGTTTTTGTTCAGAAAAGTCAAATGGGTGGAGGCAGTCCAATGATTCGTGGATTTTCGACAAACACTGTTTTATTAGTTATTGATGGTGTAAGAATGAATAATGCAATTTATCGTGAGGGGAATTTGCAAAATGTAATTTCATTAGATGCAAATATTATTGAAAGTAGCGAAGTGATTTTTGGCCCCGGATCGGTAACATACGGAAGTGATGCATTAGGTGGCGTAATGGATTTTCATACTTTAAGAGCAAAGCTTTCAACAGGTGAAGGTACACATTTTTCCGGGAATGCATTTACACGGTACTCGTCGGCAAACAACGAAAAAACAGGACATCTGGATTTTAATATTGGTTCAAAAAAGTGGGTTTTTTTAACAAGTGTAAGTTATAGCGATTACGATGATTTAAGAATGGGAAGCAAAAATAATTCAGAGTATCAACGACCTGAATATGTTAATCGAATTAATGGAATAGATTCAATTATTACGAATAATAATCCTGACATTCAAATAGAGTCAGCTTACAGCCAAATCAATTTAATGCAGAAAATTCGTTTTCGTCCTGGCAAAGATTTGGATATAACTTATGCTTTTCATTATTCAAAACTTTCTGATGTTCCGCGTTACGATCGTTTAATTCAATATAATGGTGATGATTTGAAATATGGAGAATGGTATTACGGCCCTCAGCTTTGGATGATGCACGCATTAAATATGAATTATTCAAAACCAAATAAGCTTTTTGATAATTCGAAACTGACACTTGCTTATCAGAATTATAAAGAAAGCAGGCATGATAGAAAATATCGAAGCAAAGATTTAAGAGAGCGAACAGAAAATGTTTATGCATTCAGCATGAATCTTGATTTTGATAAAAACCTGAAACGCGATAATCAATTATTTTATGGGGTTGAAGCGGTTTATAATTCAGTTAATTCAATAGCTCACAATAAAAATATTGTAAGCGGCGAAATATCTCCTGAATCAACCCGGTATCCTGATGGAGTAAATAATTACACAACTATAGCTGCATATTTAAGTTATAAAGAGAATTTTAGTGAAAAGTTTACAACAATTACCGGTTTACGTTTTAATTATGTGAGGCTTTACTCAACGATAGAAGATACTACGTTTTTCAATTTTCCTTATAATGATATTTCTGTTATTAACAGTGCTTTAAATGGGTCAATCGGGTTTGTATACAAACCAATCAGAAGTTGGCAAATAAACCTGAATTTATCATCAGGATTTCATGCACCAAACATTGATGATATGGCAAAGATTTTTGATTCGGAGCCTGGTAATGTTGTTGTGCCAAATGAAAATCTTAAACCCGAATATGCGTATAATGTGGATTTAGGAATTTCAAAAAAACTCGAAGATTTTGCTTCTATTAGTATTACCGGGTTTTATACCTTTTTAAATAACGCTTTAGTACGCAGAGATTATACGTTTAATGGTCAGGATTCAATTATTTATGACGGGGAAATGAGCAAAGTTCTTGCCATTGTTAATGCCGATAAAGCTTATGTTTATGGTTTTAATGCTGCATTAAATATTAATCTTCCATTAAAATTAAATCTTAAATCAATAATTAATTACACTTATGGTGAAGACCAGGACGGATTGCCACTACGACATGTTGCACCACTGTTCGGAAGTACAAGAATAACATATACTAATAAAGGAATAACAGCATCGGTTTTTGCCAGTTACAATGGAAAAATTGAATATAAAAATTTAGCTGCAAGCGAGCAGGATAAACCTTATATGTATGCGACCGATAATAATGGCAATCCATATTCTCCTTCGTGGTGTACATTAAATTTTATGTCATCATATGATTTTAAAAATCTGGCAACAATTAACCTGGGTGTAGAAAATATTCTTGATAATCGTTACAGGCCGTATTCTTCGGGAATTGTGGCGCCGGGTAGGAATTTCATAATCGGACTGCGCTTATATTTTTAAAAAAATCAAACTTATTGTAACTTTTTGGTTCGAAGATTGTAAAGGAATATATTAACCTGTTTTATTCATACAATTACTAAAGTGAGATTGCTAGCGCCAAGTTTACTATGTTCTTGTATGAATGTGTGATGGATAGAGGGAGGCAAAACGGGAAACCCCGATTTAGAAATCCCCAAATTTGGGGATTGAAAAGAAGCCAAATTTGTTTATATTTCTTAATCGCAGAAAATTCATGAATTTTCCGGGTTAAATTGGTATTTTTAGTTTTTATTAATTCAACCAATCTTTTCAAAAATGAAACATATAATTGCTGTTGTTTTCTCCCTGTTTTTTTTGAGTTTTTCTCTGTATTCACAAGAAGAATCAAAATCAAATATTATTGATAAGGATAAAAAAAAATACGAAGAAAATGTATTTAACCAGGCTTTTGATGAATATTCAGATACTACAGATTCAAAAAGAAAACTGTATGATAGAATTCCCGAAAAACTTCCCGATTGGGTTTTTACCCCGATTGATTTAAGCTCAACTACAAAAATTGTTGGAATTTCGGATCCAAATATGGAAAAGAAAGAAGCATACAAACAAGCTGTATTAAGAGCGAAAGCAATGTATGCTTTAATGAAATTTAGTACAGTAAGTAATATTACAGATGATTATACTAATTTAAAAGAATCAGGAAAGTATTCATTATATACAACAAAGTTCCAGGATTTTTCTCTGTCAAAAGCAGAAATGGCTTATAATGATTCATCAATTATATTAATTGATACTTTTTATACAAAATACAACGAAGGAGTGGTTTTAATAGAGATTAATCATCAGTTAAATTCTAAAGAAAACAAAGATACTCTGATAGTAAAAGGAGAACATTTACAGGTGTTTATCGAGAAAAATTTCAAAAATGAAAAAATTGAGTTTTTCAATTTCTCGGTTCAGGATAATTTAGAAAAAAATGATTCTGGTGATTTTTTAGCACAGTATAATTATAGATTAATTAACCGTGGATATGATATTTATTCAATTTATGGTGATAAATCAATTGAATTTGAGGAACGAACTTATAATTATCGAACTGACTTAGAGTTTGCAAAAGATACCACAGATTTTGAATTAAATACTTTCAGGCTAAGCCGTGGATTGTGGAACGGGTATTTGACAGGAGTTCTAAGCAACATAACCGTGCTGTCAAAACAATTGGCAAGTCATATAAAAAATACAAATGATTATTACACTTTAAAAAACGAAGGTCTTATTCGTACAGTGGCACGAAATAAAGTTTCATTTGGCTTTAACGATTTTAAAATGTACGAAAATCAATTTTATATTGATCTAAATGGACAGATTAAATATTGACAGTTTAAAAGAAAGAGATAGTCTTATATTCTATTGTACTTTCTGAATTATTTTTATCATTTGCTCTCCAATTCCAATGGTATAACCTTTGGAAATAAAATATACTTCGCCATTTTTAATTACAAAAAATACTGGGTAATTATGCATCTCCTGATTTAACTCCTTTGAGATTTGTTTTAAAAGATCGAAATTTTCGTCAAGCAGATATATTGTTTTAGCAGGCAATTTATATTTTGATTCATCAATATCTGTTGAATTTACGAGTAAGTATATATTTGTTTCAATCTTATTGAAACTTGAAGCTATTTTTTCTATATCTACTAAAGTATGTTTAGTTGGTTCTTTTTCAGGATCAAGAAAACCAATAATATTTACTTGATCATTATGAATTGTTATTTCATTTTCCAATAGGTCTTTGAATTTTTCAGGAAGCTGAATTTTAGCAATTGGTTTAAGGGATTCGGTATTCTTTCTGAGTTTTATTGTAATTTCTTTATGAATTCCTGCTTCTATATTGAAATATTGCATGGTAGTAAGAACAGTCCCACCTGGCTGTCTGTTTCCTGTTAAAAGAAGATAATTCCCGGTTTCTAATTCAAAAACTTCATTCATTTCACTAATTGGAGTATCCCAGCCATAATCTAAAGTATGATATTTCCCATCTTCGAATTTTGATAAAGCAAAATGAACCCTGTATTTTAAATCAGTATTGTTTTCTTTGCTATTTATCAGCTTTAATGTTCCGGTTTGTTTTATAATATCAGATTTAACTTCTTTAAAATTCACATCAGTCCATTTTTCTTTATAGTACTGTGGAGTTTTTGTTGCCGGTTCAAGTCGTGAAGGTATTCCAAAGCTTCGGCAAGCTGCTACAAAAAATAAATCACGCGAATATTCATCCGCCTTTTTTAATTCATATACTCCTTTTGCAGTAATTGGCACTCTGTAAAAGTTTTCATCTTTATAAATACTTATTTCTTTTGTAATCCAATTGCTTAAGTAAGTTATATCCTTTTTTGTATTTTCAATAAAGTCATTACTAAAAGCTCCTTGAAGAAATGCTTTATACGAAATCAGTTTTTCATTTTCTATCCTGGGATTAAGGATGTAATTCACAAATAACTCTCTGTTTGTTTCTGGTAACTCTCCGGTAAAAATAAAGGAGTATTTAATATGAGAAAGTAAAATTTCAGATTTCCCGTCGCGTAAATCTTTAGGTGCAATTGCATTAAGTACAGGAATTGTAAACTCATTGTTAATTTCGGCGGCTTTTTCTATAAAGTCAACAATTTCAGGATAATTACCACGGCTTTTTTCAATAAAATCCCAAAC
Source organism: Bacteroidales bacterium (assembly GCA_021108325.1). Taxonomy (GTDB): domain Bacteria; phylum Bacteroidota; class Bacteroidia; order Bacteroidales; family UBA12077; genus UBA12077. The sequence continues at coordinate 21,573 of JAIORB010000027.1, forward strand.
AACTAAAGGTTCAAACTTGTATTTTGTGGCAAGATTCTCAGCATCTTTTTTACTCATGAAAGTACTCGCATAAGTTTCGCGGATTGCATCTTCTTCTTTTAATCGTTTTTTATTTTCTTCTTTTCCTTCAGCTGATACTCCTTTTGGCTCTTTTTCAATTGGCGGAACAATATCAAAAAAATCTGTATATTCTTTTCCTGTGTGCGCTTGTAATTTTAAAATTACTGTATCAGTTTGTTCAACTGTAATTTTCTGATACGCGTAATTATTATTCTTGTATGCCCAAATTATCAAATCGCCGAGTCCGGTCATTAATGATGCGAAGCCATTTTGATCTACTTGTTTTTTACCAATTGGATAAAACTCTGCATAATTATATAATTGAAATTCTACAGTAGCATCTTTTATAATTTCTTCGTTCTCGTCAATAACTCTGGCATAAATTGTTTTTACAGGAGCATAATTGCTTAGCATGTTAACCTTAGTATATTTTTCTTCTTTTCGAATAATTTCTTCCGCCCCGGAATATTTACCAAAAACATTAGAACTAACCATCATTGCTCTTAAAGCAGGAGCCGAAAACCATGCAATATCTAAATCCGGTGCCGGTTCGCAAGCACCAAGAAAGTGCCATTCACCATCAACCCAAACTTCAACCCATGCATGATTATCATCGCTATGTGCCCAGCGTGGAGTATAACATTGGCGAGCAGGAATTCCTGCTGCACGCATTGCTGTTACTGTAAAAGTTGATTCTTCACCACATCTTCCGTAAGTTGATTTTATTACTCCTAAAGGAGAAATTGTTCGTATATCGGTTGGTTGATAAGTTATTTTTTCGTGACACCAGTGATTCACTTCCAGAATAGCTTCTTTTAACTCTAAACCATGCAGCCTTTCGCTTAATTCTTTATAAAATACGGCTCTTGAAGTATCTAAGTTTTCGTTGTTAACACGATAAGGTAAAACAAAATGTCTGAAAATATCTTCGGGAATTTGACCTCCCCAATTGAATGTTTCACGGGTTTTCAGTGCCAGCCTGATGTTTTTCAAATAAAAATCACCATCGTAATCAGCTAAATCGCTTAAAGGCATATAAGCATAAAGAAACATTAAAGCTTCTTTTTCTTCCAGACTCAAGTTTTTTTCAAAAACATTAAATAGTTCTGTTTGTCTGTTTGAAGCAAATTGTTTTACTTTTTCAAAATCTGATTTTACAGTCTTTAAATATTCTTTATCGTTTATAAAATGAGATTGTCGAGTACATCCTGTAATTACTATAGTTACAAGAAGTATAACAAGTGTTTTTTTCATAATGATTTTTTTCGGAATAGGATAAAAATACTTAAGATATTTTTAAATTAACATTTATTGAGTTCTTTTTTCGGAATCTGAATTAACAACATTAAATTTGTTATATAATTATTGATTTTTGATGAAATTAAGAATATCCATATTAACCGGTTTGTTTTTGTTGTTGTCGGTTTTAGTATTTTCCCAAAACGACAGCGCATTAGTTCCTGTTAAATATAAATTAGTTAAGCCCGTATCGCGAACAATACCAAATTATTCCGGCGATCTTCAAACGCAAACAGCTCGTTTAAAATCAGAAAAACAAATTAGGATTTTAGTTTTAGATCAGGATAATCAGCCTGGTAAAAATTTAGTTGTAAAACTTCAGATGTTTTCTGTTCCGGATGGCGATAAAAAATTTAAAATTATTGATACTCTTGCGTATACTGATACATTAGGAATTGCAGAAACATATGTTATTTTGGGCTCAAAAGAAGGAATGTATGAAATTTCGGCTCAATTGGTAAAATATCCGGAAACTAATTTTTTGATTTATAAAGTTTTTGCACGGAAAACCAATTGGGTATTTCTTCTTATTGCCGGTTTAATTGGAGGATTGGGATTGTTCCTTTTAGGAATGAATATGATGAGTGACGGTATGCAAAATGCAGCTGGTGATAAAATGCGAACAGTTTTGAGTCAGATTACGCACAATCGATTTATTGCAGTTGGAGTTGGAACATTTGTTACTATGGTTATTCAAAGTAGCAGTACCACAACGGTTATGCTGGTGAGTTTTGTTCATTCTAAACTAATTAAATTTAAAAATACCATTGGCATAATTCTGGGAGCAGGAATTGGGACAACTATAACGGCACAGTTAATAGCATTCAAATTAACAGACTATTCTCTTTTATTAATTGGAATTGGTTTTTTATTGAACTCATTTACTAAATCGGTATATATACGAAATATCGGCAAAACCATTTTAGGGTTTGGGATATTGTTTTTTGGAATGCATATTATGTCAGAATCGATGTATCCATTGAGATCTTTCTCCCCTTTTATAGATTCAATAGTAAAACTTGAAAATCCGGTTTTGGGAATACTTATAGGTGCGGCATTTACTGCTTTAATACAAAGTAGTAGTGCATTTATTGGTATCATGATTGTATTGGCAACACAGGGCTTATTGAGTTTAGAAGCGTCTATTCCTTTGCTTTTTGGAGCAAATATAGGAACAGCAATTACGGCAATTTTAGCAAGTATAAAAACCGATCGTGAAGCAAAACAGGTTGCTTTAGCTCATACATTGATAAAAGTTATTGGTGTTCTTCTCTTTTTATTTTGGATTCCGCAATTTGCAAATATCGTTCGGATAATTTCACCTAAAAGCGTATTGCCTGATGGAGATTTTAATTCTTTAGCCGAAACGGTTCCGCGTCAGATTGCCAATGCACATACCGTTTTTAATATTGTTTTAACATGTTTAATTCTCCCTTTTACAAATGCTTTTGGAAAATTTATTGAAAAACTTCTTCCCGTAAAATTTGTTGAAAAACCAATTTTAAAACCGATTTATCTTGATTATGGAATGGTAAAGAATTCATCTTTGGCATTGAGCTTAGCAAAAAAAGAAACAATAAGGATGGGTAAGTTGGTTCAAAATATGACCGGAGATATTATTATTCCATATTTAGTTAAAAAAACAGAAGTTATAAATGAGATAAAACAAAAAGAGAAGGAGGTTAATTTTCTGCGTGATCAGATTAGTGATTATATATTGAAAATTACGCGCGAAAACCTTAATGAAGAGCGTGTAAATGAATCATTCCAGTTACTATATGCGGTAAAAGAATTTGAACAAATTGCTGATATAGTATCTAAAAACATGATAAAAAAAGCGGCAAGATGGAGTAAAATGGATTTTGAATTTTCTGTTGATGGTAAAAATGAGATTATAAATTATCATACAAAAACCCAAAAACAGCTAAGCAGGGCATTGGAAGTATTCGAAAATGTAAATTTGGAGAAAGCAAAAGCGATGAAAGAAAAATACCGACGATATCGAAATATGGAAATCGAATTAGAGAAGCAACATTTCAAAAGATTGCAGGATGAAATAATAGAAACAATCTCGAGTAGTAAAACACACGTTGAACTAATGACATATCTGAGAGCTATCAACGGTCATGCAACGAATATTGCCAGAATATTGTTAAAATGGCCGATAAAAAACTAAAAAATTATGAGTAAGTACAATTTAATTGAGGTGAAAAATAAAAATACACGGAAAGAATTTTTACTCTTACCTGTTCGGTTATATAAAAAAGAGAAGAGCTGGACTCGTCCTTTAGACCAGGATATAGAAAGTGTATTTGACCCTGTGAAAAACAAGCTTTTTCGAAACGGCGAAGCTGTTCGTTGGATATTAGTTAACAATAAAAACAAGATTGTTGGCAGGATTGCAGCATTTTACGATAAAAAAACTTCAGCTAAAAATGATCAACCAACAGGAGGACTGGGATTTTTCGATTGCATAAATGATAAAGAAGCTGCATTTACGATGTTTGATGCATGTAAGAAATGGTTACAGGATCGTGAGATGGAAGCAATGGACGGACCTGTAAATTTTGGTGATCGCGATCGTTGGTGGGGATGCCTGGTTGATGGATTTGAATATCCTCCAAATTATTGTATGCCATATAATTTTCCTTACTACAAAGACTTATTTGAAGCTTATGGTTTTAAAAATTATTTTAATCAATTTACATATTATAGGGCGGTAAATTCGAAAGGATTAAGTGATATAATTAAAGAAAAAGCAAATCGGCTAGAAAAAAATCCAAAATATCATTTTGAACATCTCGATAAAAAAACCCTGGAGAAATTTACGGAAGATTTTAGAACAGTTTATAATAAAGGCTGGGCAAAGTTCCCGGGTGTATCGGAAATGTCGAAAGTACACGCAAAAGGATTAATGAAAAGCCTAAAACCAATTCTTGATGAAAGACTTATGTGGTTTGCTTATTATGAGAACGAACCAATTGCATTTCTCTTGCAGGTACCGGAAATAAATCAAATAGTAAAATATTTGAATGGTAAGATGAACTTGTTTGGGAAGCTTAAATTTGTTTTTCTGAAATTAATTGGTAAATGTGATACTGCTCTGGGCTTGATTTTTGGGGTTGTGCCTGAACATCAGGCAAAAGGAATAGAAGGAGGAATAATTATGGCTTTTGCAAAAGTAGCCCTAAAAGAAAATTTCCCGTATAAACATCTCCAGTTTAACTGGATTGGCGATTTTAATCCCAGTATGATGAAGGTATTCGATCAGGTTGGCGCAACGATATTAAAGACACATGTAACTTACCGGTATTTATTCGATAGAAACAAACCTTTTGAACGAGCTAAGAAAGTTAATATTTAGCACGATTGTTAATAATTGCAATTTAGTTATCAAATAAGGATATATATACAATTGTAGGTTTTTTTAATAGATTTGTTCTTTAATATTAAAATATTTTTATGCAATCAATTCGAGAATTATATAAAATTGGATTTGGACCTTCGAGTAGTCATACAATTGGACCTGTAAGGGCGGCAAATATTTTTATGGGTAAAAATCCGGATATTGAAAGATTCAGAGTTACTTTATTTGGGAGTCTGGCTGCCACAGGGAAAGGACACAATACGGATGTAGCCATTGAAAAGACTTTCTCTCCAAAAAATGTAAATATTATCTGGAACCCAAAAGAAGAATTGCCTTTACATCCAAACGGTATGTTATTCGAAGCTATAAGTGATGAAAATAAGGTTGTAGATGATTGGATTGTTTATAGTATTGGAGGAGGAGACTTGAGAGATGCTGAAGGAATTATAAATGATAAAATTGTGTATGAGCATAAAACTTTAGCAGATATTTTAGATTGGTGTAATAAGGAAGGAAAAACATTCTGGGAATATGTTGAAGATTGCGAAGGCCCTGAAATATGGGATTTTTTGAAGGAAGTTTGGGAAATCATGAAAGAAGCTATAGCAAATGGTTTAGATAACGAAGGAGTATTACCCGGAGAAATTAAACTTGCCAGAAAGGCCAGCAATTATTATATGAAAGCGAAAAATTCAAAAGGAACCATTCAAAATCAAGGTTTGTTATTTTCGTTTGCACTAGCCGTTTCTGAAGAGAATGCTGCTGGCGGAAAAATTATTACTGCTCCAACATGTGGTTCCTCCGGAGTATTGCCTGCTATTTTATTTTATCTTAAAAGAGAAGAACATATAACTGATGCAAAGATATTAAGAGCTTTAGCTACTGCCGGTTTAATAGGAAATATAGTTAAACGTAATGCTTCAATTTCCGGGGCAGAAGTCGGATGTCAGGGAGAGATTGGAACTGCTTGTGCTATGGCTGCAGGAGTTGCTGCACAAATAATGGGAGGAACATTAAGGCAAATAGAATATGCTGCTGAAATGGGCTTTGAACATAATCTGGGTTTAACATGCGATCCGGTTGGAGGGTATGTACAGATTCCGTGTATAGAGAGAAATGCAATAGCGGCAGGAAAAGCAATGGAATGTGCTGTTTATGCGTTATTTTCTGATGGGGGACATAAAATTTCTTTTGATAAGGCAGTTGAGACTATGGTCGAAACAGGACGTGATATTCAAAGTGCTTATCGTGAAACAGGTATTGGTGGATTAGCAAAAAACTGGAAGCCATTTCAGGATTAATTTTGAACTTTTTTGTTATGATCTTGTTTGGTTCAATTATACCAATTAAAAAGATTGCATAAATTTATCTTGAGAACTCATAATTATTAATGTATGATTAACGAAACCGTATTATTCGCATTTGGACTAACTTTATTTGCAGGTTTATCTACAGGAATAGGAAGCGCGTTAGCTTTTTTTACAAAAACAACAAATACTAAATTCCTGTCGGTTGCTCTGGGCTTTTCGGCGGGTGTAATGATTTATGTATCAATGATTGAAATCTTTTTTAAAGCTAAAGATTCTTTGGTAGCAGAACTAGGAGAAAAAACGGGTTCGTGGATAACTGTTGCTTCTTTTTTTGGAGGTATATTTTTTATAGCAATTATCGATAAGTTAATCCCTTCAATAGAAAACCCACATGAAATTCGAATGGTTGAAGAAATGGACGAAAAAGCAAAAAAAGAACATAAGAGTAAAAAACTTATGAAAATGGGAATGTTTACTGCTTTAGCAATTGCTATTCATAATTTTCCTGAAGGTTTGGCAACATTTACTGCCGCACTTACTGATCCTAGTTTAGGTATTGCAATTGCGGTGGCAATTGCTATCCATAATATTCCTGAAGGAATTGCTGTTTCAGTGCCAATTTATTTTGCAACAGGTAATAAAAAGAAAGCATTCTGGTATTCGTTTTTGTCGGGTTTAGCAGAACCTGTAGGTGCTTTAATAGGTTATCTAATATTAATGCCATTTCTGTCTGATACTCTTTTTGGGATTTTGTTTGCAGGAGTGGCCGGCATTATGGTATTTATTTCTATTGATGAGCTTTTACCTGTTGCACGAGAATATGGTGAGCACCATTTGTCTATTTACGGTTTAGTATTAGGAATGATGGTAATGGCAGTTAGTTTGTTGATGTTTATATAGAAAAAAGTATCAAGATGCGAGATAAGAGTATCAAGATATACTTAACCAAGTATTTTTTTTGATCTCAATACTTGATACTTGTATCTCAAAGCTAATATCTAAAAAGGCTTAAACCCTATAATTTTTCTTACTTCTTTAATTGTTTTAGATGCGCTTTCTCTTGCTTTTTCCGCACCCATGTTTGCTACTTTCCTTAAATAATCGTTATCAGCAGAAATTTCCAGTATTTTTTCCCGAATAGGAGATGTGAAATTTATGATATCTTCGGCCAGCTGCTTTTTTAAATCACCATACCTGATTTCGCAATTAGCATATTTTCCTTTAAAAAAATCAATCGTACTTTTTTCTGAAACAACGTCCATTAATGTAAATAAGTTTTGTATAGGTTCAGGCATTTCTGTATTCATTTCAGTGGGACCACTATCAGTAACAGCACGCATAACTTTTTTTCTAATATCTTTAGGATCATCAACTAGGTAAATTCCATTTCCTTCTGATTTTCCCATTTTTCCCGTACCGTCTAAGCCTGGAATTTTTATTAATGCCTGACCAAAATTATATGGTTGAGGTTCAGTAAAATATTCAACTTTATACAAGTTATTGAAACGACGTGCAAATTTACGGGCCATTTCCAGATTTTGTTCCTGATCTTTTCCCACAGGAACTTTTGAAGCGTTATGAATAATAATGTCAGCAGCCATTAGAACAGGATAAGTTAAAAGACCCGCGTTTACATTTTCGGGCTGCTTTCGTACCTTATCTTTAAATGATGTTGTTCGCTCAAGTTCCCCAACATAGGCATTCATGTTAAGAAGCAAATATAATTCTGTTACTTCCGGAACATCGCTTTGTAAGTATAAAGTAGCAACTTCCGGATCTAAGCCACAAGCCAGGTATTCTGCCAGAACTTGCTTAACGCTGCCATGTAAATCCCCCGGAGTGGGATGTGTGGTTAATGAATGATAATCCGCAATAAAGAAAAAACACCTGTTCTCGTGTTGCATTTTTATGAAATTTTTTAATGCCCCAAAGTAATTTCCTAAATGTAGGTTTCCTGTCGATCTAATTCCACTAACAACCGTTTCCATAAAGATTTTATTTAATTTATTGATTGAATATAGTACTTTTACAAAAGTAAAAAATGTTTGTTAATAAAATAAAGTTAGTATGGCTTTAGTTAGATTTTTATTGATATTATTCCTGATTTATTTTATTGTCAGAATTTTCACCCGATATATATTTCGATCTTATTTTAAAAAGATGCAAGGTAATTTTGAAAATCAACAAAACCAACAAAACAACAAGAAAGAAGGTGATGTTACCATAAATACAAAATCCGGTAAGGGTAAAAAAATAGACAAAGATGAGGGTGACTATGTTGACTACGAAGAAATAAAAGAATAATTTCTAATTAAATATCCATTTTCGAGGTATAATGTAAGTAAGCTATTGGCATTTTTTCCTTAATGGTCAGAATGTAGTACCCTGAATGCTAAACTTATAGGTTTTAAGAAGAGATCTCAAATATTATCCAAAATAGTTAGGTTTTTTTGATATAAATCAGATTTAAAAAAGTGTTTCATCAGAGTTTTCGTAAGCTTCATCAATTAATATATTTGATTTTTTAGATGCTTCAACAGCAAGCTGGTCACATCGTTCATTTTCGGGGATATTGGCGTGTCCTTTTATCCAATGGAATTTTACCTGATGTTTTCTGTAAATTTTTAAAAATCTGATCCATAGGTCCGGATTTTTCTTTTTCTTAAATTGTTTTTTCTCCCAATCAAACACCCAGCCTTTTTCAACTGCATCGGCAACATATTTCGAATCAGTATAAATTTCTGCAGTACTGTTTTCAAACTTTAAGGTTTCTAAGGCAACTATAACAGCTAATAATTCCATTCTGTTATTTGTTGTTTTTCTAAATCCTTCTGAAAGTTCTTTTCTGTGCTGTCCTGATTTCATTACAATTCCGTATCCTCCCGGACCGGGATTTCCGCGGGCAGCGCCATCGGTATATATTATTATTTTAGACATAAGTTTTATTTAAGGTATAAATATAAAAAATATTAGTCCAATCTAAAAACCCTGCCAGAGTTAATCTTGTTGAAAATTCTAAATTATATTAAGCAGATTGTCAGTTAGTTAATACAACTCTGGCAGGGCTGATAATAAAAATAATGCTTAACAAAGGCTCTATGTCGAATAAGGTGGGTGATATTTATTTCGATATTAACTACTGATGTTATTTAGACAAAACACTCAATAAAAAAGTTAAAAGAAAGTCGAATATGCAGAAATAATAAAAATTGAATATTGTATGTTGGGTGTTGAATGTTTAATTCCTATAATGAAATTTGAGTATAAAAAAATGGCAGGTTCAGAATATTCTAAACCTGCCATGAATTATCTCGATTTTTTTTATTTAACAATAGTCATTTCTTCAATCAAGTGTTTCGCTTCGGCAAATTTGTCAATAATAAATAGAGTATACCTAATATCAACATTAATACAACGTTGTAATTTCGGTTCGAAAACAATATCACCACTCATAGCTTCCCAGTTACCGTCGAATGCTGTTCCAATAAGCTCTCCTTTTGCATTTATTACAGGGCTTCCTGAATTTCCTCCTGTAATATCATTCGTAGATAAGAATGCAACAGGCATTTCACCATTTTCTAATGCATACCGACCATAGTCTTTATTATTATAAAGTTCTTTTAATTTATCAGAAACTACAAATTCCCAGTTATCCGGATCTTCTTTTTCCATTACTCCTTTAAGAGTAGTTATATAATCGTAATGTACAGCATCCATTGGGTCGTAATCTAAAATAGAACCATAGGTCAAGCGCATAGTGAAGTTTGCATCCGGATATATAGCTTTACCTTTGTTCATTTCCATAATACCGCCAACGTACAATCTGTGTCCTTTATCAAAATCAGCATAAAATGGTGTTAAATTTTCGTGTAATTCCCGGTATTTATTATATATCGATTTTGAAGCAATATATGCAGGGTCTTTTGCTAATGTTTTAGCTGAAGGTTTTTCTAAAAACGCCCATAATTTAGTTGAATCTGTAAAAACCGATTTATTGTACATATTATCAACGAATTTGGAATAATCGTTTTTATATTTTGTTTCAATAGTATTAAAAATTTCCGGTTGATATTTCTTATCCACATTTTCAGCAAAGATTTTAAACATGGCTTTAGCTACTTTTTGATCTGTAGGTGTGTTGTAGTTTTTATAAAAACTTCTGGCTTTTTCTTTAGATTTACTAACTAAAGATTCAATTTCTTCCTTATTTCCTGAATTTAATACTTCTTCAAGATTTTTTGCTCCTGAAGCAAAATACACAAGTTCTGTACCTCTTAACAGAGTTTCGGAAATATATTGATTGGCATGAGTATATTCTCCCCGAGACTTAACAGAGTTATCTATTAATGATAACGCATTTCCATATTTTTCTTTAAGTTCTGGTGATGAATTAAACCAGTCAGTAAATGTTTTCTCATTAACTTTTTTCTTATCAACGATTTTCAAACGTTTTAAAGCTTTATTCATTCCTATTGAATACTTCCAATAATTTGTTGATCTTGAATATTTTGACGCATATTTAATTCGAATAGCATCATCAGCAAGCATATCTTCTAAAAGAATTTCCTGACGTATACCACGGATATAAATTCTGTTTGCATTGCTTATGTTAATTGCTTCTTCAACTTCCGTTGATGTCATATATCTGTTAGTTCCTCCGGGGTAGCCTAAAATCATTGCAAAATCATTTTCCTCAACTCCTTTTAACGAAACAGGTAAATGATGTTTTGGTTTGTAAGGAACATTATCCGGAGAATAGTCAGCCGGTTTATTATCTTTATCGGCGTAAATTCTAAAAATAGAAAAATCACCGGTATGACGAGGCCACATCCAGTTGTCAGTATCAGCACCAAATTTCCCAATTGATGATGGAGGAGCTCCAACCATTCTTACATCAGTAAATTTTTCATAAACCAAAAGAAAAAACTGATTACCTCCATAAAAGCTTTGAACTTTTGCATTGTAATGTGTTCCCTCAGTAGCTTCTTCAGCAATTTTACTTCCTACTTTATAAGCAGTATCTTGTCTTTCTATTTCAGACATTTCTTGTGTGAGAACAGAATTGATTTGGTCAGTTACATCTTCAATACGAACTAAAAATGTTACTGTTAGTCCCGGTGTTGCAATTTCTTCGTCCTTCGACATTGCCCAAAAACCTTCTTTCAAATAATCATGCTCGGGAGTACTATGTTGCTGAATAGCTCCATAACCACAATGATGGTTGGTTAACACTAATCCTTGATCAGAAATTACTTCACCTGTACATCCGCGGCCAAAAATTACAATTGCATCTTTTAAACTGGTTTTGTTTACACTGTAAATTTCTTCTGCTGATAGCTCGCAACCCATTTGTTGCATTTTTTCAATATTAAATTGTTGGATAAGTGATAATAACCACATTCCTTCATCAGCTTTTACTGAAATATTCAAAAGCAAAATGATACTTAAAATCGATAATAATTTTTTCATGTTTTATTAATTTTGATTAAATAAATTTCCAATAAATGGTAGAATATTCTTAGATTAATTAATTCGTGTAAAGTTTAATTTAAAACTAAAAATATTGTTTTTTAATATACCTTTGTTTCGAGTTTTTGTTCAATAAATTTCGAATTTATCAACTAATTATGGCAGAAAATAAAACTGATATCCTGACTTTATCTCTTGGCGAAATTAAAGATTTTTTGATTAAAAAAGGAGAAAAAGCTTTTCGGGCAAAACAAATTTATGAATGGTTATGGAAAAAGCCGGTGAATAGCTTCGAAGGAATGACCAATATATCAAAAGATCTCAGGACTTTATTAGATGATAATTTCGTTATTCAGGCGGTTCAAGTTGAGGATTTACAAATAAGTAAGGATAAAACCATAAAAGTAGCATTGAAATTATTCGATGGGGTAATAGTAGAAAGTGTTTTAATTCCTGTGGACAACAGAGCAACTGCATGTATTTCGTCACAGGTTGGGTGTAACTTAGGATGCGAATTTTGTGCAACAGCTAAATTGGGATTAAGAAGAAATTTAAGTGTCGGTGAAATTTATCATCAGGTTGTTGAAATTATGAAACTGGCAAATGAAAAATATAACCTCTCATTAACAAATATTGTATTAATGGGAATGGGAGAACCATTATTAAATTACGACAATGTTCTGAAATCAATGGAAATGGTTTCATCTGAAGATGGACTTGGAATGTCGCCCCAACGGATTACTCTTTCTACAGTTGGCTTACCACGAATGATAAAAAAACTTGCAGATGACAAGGTTAAATTTAATTTAGCTGTTTCGTTGCATTCGGCAAACGACAGAAAAAGAAGTGAGTTTATGCCGGTTAATAAAAGGAATTCATTATCTGAACTGAGAGATGCTCTGGTATATTTTAATGAAAAAACAAATCAACGAATAACTTTTGAATATTTGATGATGGCGGGTATAAACGATTCATTAAAAGATGCGCAGGAGTTTGCTGAATATTGTAAAAGTTTTCCTGTAAAAATCAATATTATCGAATACAACTCAACAAGTGATAAACGATTTAAAAAATCATCGAACGATACATTTAATGAGTTTGTAACATTCATGAAAAGCAAAAACCTTGTTGTGAATGTACGACGAAGCCGCGGTCAGGATATTGATGCAGCTTGTGGACAATTAGCGGGGAAGAAAAAGTAATAATCACCCCTAAAGTCCCCTCAAGGGGACATAAACTCCAATTTTAAAAAATGCATATTCTCCCTTGAGGGAGATGCCCAAAGGGCAGAGGGTGAATTTATGAAATATTTTAAAATTGAATTCCCAATTGTTTATCCAGTAGCCTGAATGTCATTCGATGAAATGGCGTTGTTCCAAAATCTCTGATTGCCTGTCGGTGTTCTTTTGTTGGATATCCTTTATTTCTTTTCCAGTTATATTCGGGATGTTTTTGGTGTAAATCACACATAATATCATCACGGTAAGTTTTTGCCAGAATTGAAGCTGCTGCAATAGAATAATATTTTGAATCACCCTTAATAATACATTGATGTGGTATATTTTTATATTTTATAAATTTATTTCCATCGATAATAATGTGATAAGGCAACATATTAAGTGAATCAAGAGCCTTGTGCATTGCCATAATTGACGCTCTCAAAATATTTAATTCGTCTATTTCTTTATTATCAATAATTCCAATAGCATACGAAATGGCACATGCCTCAATTTCTTTGCGAAGTAAATACCTGTTTTTTTCGTTTATTTTTTTTGAGTCGTTTAAAACCGGATGAGTAAAATCTCCCGGAAGAATAACTGCTGCAGCAACAACAGGTCCGGCAAGACAACCCCGGCCGGCTTCATCGCAACCAGCTTCAATAGTTCCTCTCTTATAAAAGCTTAATAGTTGAGCCTTGTTCATTTAAGTAAAACTAAGTTGGTTGAAATTTGGTAAATTATAATTGAGTCTGGTATAAAAACTAAAACAATTGCACTCCTGGTCTGCCGACAGGCAGGCTAGGTGCTTAGCGGATTTGCTAACAAATTGATAATAAGATTGCTGATTTTGTAGCATTTTATAAAAATAGCCGCTTAGCACCTTTTTAAACTAAACTAATAATTATTTCTTAATACGTTTTTCAGGCATTGCCTGTTCATTTAACACTTTTTCTATACTTTTCCAGAATTTTTCAGCAGTTTTATCCCAGCTAAATTTTTGTCGTTGTATTTTACCCTTTTCTATTAACTGATTTCTCAGATGTGGACCATTATATATTTTTATCATTGCATCGGCAATGGATTGTACAGAAACAGGATTCACAAATAAGGCTGCATCTCCTGCCACTTCGGGCATTGATGTGACATTTGATGTTATTACTGCTGTGTCACAATTCATAGCTTCAATAATAGGAATTCCGAATCCTTCAAAATATGGAACATAAGTTAAGGCAAATGCTGCGCTATAAAGATTTTTTAACTGAAAAGGATCCATTCTACCTGTAAAAACGATATCATTTTTAAAGCTCATTTTATTAAAAACATCTTTTATGTTTTTTGTCTTAAACATTTTCTCACCAACTATAACAAGCTTTAAATTACTTTTAGTTTTGGACTTAAACAGATCAAATGCAGAAAGAAGATTAGCTACATTTTTTCGTGGACTTAAAGCACCAACAAATATGAAAAAATCAGCTCCTCCTGTGTATTGTTGTTTGGCTTTTAATATTTCATCATTTAAGGAAGGTTTGTAAATCTCATTTGATCCATTATAAACTACATCAATATTTTCGGCATTTAAATTATACTGTTGGGCAATATCCTGTTTTGAAAATTCAGAAACTGTTACAATTTTATTTGCCTTTTGTGCAAAACGAGGAAAGAAATACTGATAATAATTGCGTATACCGAAAGGGAAATCCTTTGGGTTATGAACAAAACTGATATCGTGAATAACAGCTATAGATTTTATATTTGATCTTAATGATAAGAATCCATCAGGAGAAATAAAGATATCGGCATTAATTTGTTTAAGAATTTTAGAAACTGACTTTTCGAACCAGTAATAAAACAAAACCGGATGTCGCGCTTGCGGACCGATAACAATAGCTTGAACATTATCAGAAAAGATGAATTCCTTGCTATATGATCTGTCAAAAATAAAATAGAAATTATGTTCAGGATGATTTTGCGTAATTCGTTTCAAGGTTTCGTAAGTAAACCACCCGATACCTTCCAGTTTATTTTTTAATAAAACTCTTGTGTTAACAGTAATATTCAAAAGGGAACATTTTAATGGATTATTATATCTTTGTAACAAAGATGCTAAAAAATTGAAGAACTTTATAAAATACATACTTCAAAAAATTCTGGGCCTGCATAATTACCTTTTTTTATTTGCTCGATTTGTAATTTTAAAATTACCATATGATAAAAACGAAAAAGATTTTTTAAGATTTATTGATTTAATTGAAGATGGCGGACATGTATTGGATATTGGTGCCAATATTGGTGTAATGACATACCATTTTTCAAAAAAACTTTCTGAATCTACGGTGTATGTTTTTGAACCAATACCTGATAATTTAAAAGTATTAAGAAGAATAGTCGAAAAATTTAATTTGTCAAATGTGAAGATTTATCCATACGCACTTGGGGACAAAAATGATATTGTAAAAATGGTAATGCCTCAATTTAATAAGGTGTATTTTCATGGATTAAGTCATGTTGAGGAAGTAAATAAAGTAAATAAAGGACATTTATATGATGTTGAGATGAAACGTTTGGATAATCATGAAGAATTTAAGAATGTTAAAATTAATGCTGTTAAAATTGATGTAGAGGAGTATGAGTATAATGTGCTCAGAGGTGCTGAAGAGTTAATACAAAGAAACAGACCATTGATTTATTGTGAGCTTTGGGAAAGTGAAAATCGAGAAAAAAGTTTTAAGCTTATTAGCAAATTAAACTATAAAGTATTTATAAATCAGGAAAATATTTTAAATGAATACAAAGAACAAAAAGGATATCAGAATTTTTTCTTTATCCCGGCAGAACATTGTGATTCCCTGAAACTTTAGTAACTTTATATTTCTAATTTATTTGTTTTGAAAAGAAAGTTTTTTACCAACCTTTCATTATTAGTATTGCTTAATCTGTTGATTAAGCCATTCTGGATATTCGGTATCGATCGAACCGTTCAGAATGTTGTTGGTGCAGAAGAGTACGGATTGTACTTTTCACTTTTTAACTTTTCCTTATTGCTGAATATGCTACTCGATTTTGGCATTACTAACTATAATAACCGGAATATTGCTCAAAATCATCAGTTATTAAGTAAGTCATTATCAAATATTGTTGGCTTAAAACTGCTTCTGGCAATATTGTATGCAATAGTAACTATTGTTGTAGGGTTCTTTATTGGCTACGAAGGGAGGCAGTTCCAGTTATTGTTATTCCTGATTTTAAATCAGTTTATAGCATCTTTTATTTTATATCTCAGGTCAAATCTAAGTGGTTTGCATTATTTTAAAACCGATAGCTTTATTTCAGTTCTCGATCGCGCACTAATGATTATAATTTGCGGGATTTTACTCTGGGGTGGGGTAACAGAAACTGATTTTAAAATTGAATGGTTTGTTTATGCACAAACAGTAGCTTATGTGTCGACTGTGTTAATTACGATGGTTATTGTATACAGTAAAGCAGAGTTATTGAGTTTAAATTTCGATAAAACATATTTTATTGCCACCTTAAAAAAGAGTTATCCATACGCTTTATTAGCGCTTTTAATGGTTTTTTATTACAGGGTCGATTCGGTGATGCTTGAAAGAATGTTGCCTGACGGGAAAGAGCAGGCAGGAATATATGCACAGGGTTTCAGAATTTTAGATGCAGCAGCTATGTTTGCATTTTTGTTTGCTGTGTTACTTCTTCCAATATTCTCACGAATGATAAAACAGAAAAACCCGGTTAATCAGTTAACACTTTTCTCGTTTTTATTATTAATTGTTCCTGTTTTGGGTGTTACTTTCGCATCGTATTTTTACAGAACAGAACTAATTGATTTACTGTATCATCAGCATGTTGAAACATCAGCATCAATTTTTGGAATATTGATATTATGTTTTATTGGAATATCTACAAGTTATATTTTTGGAACATTGTTAACTGCTAACGGAAGTTTAAAAGAGTTAAACATTATGGCTACAGGAGGCGTTATAATTAACATTGTACTTAATTTGATATTGATTCCAAAATATTACGCTTTTGGTGCTGCAATAGCCAGTTTAATTACTCAATCATTTACTGCAATTATACAGATTGTTCTTGCAAAAAGAATATTTGGATTTAATATTAATATTAAAAGAATTACGATATTAACACTTTTTGTAGCAGGAGTTTTTGTTATTGCAAAACTTTCACTACAAGTAAATTTATTCTGGATTTATAAATTTGTCGGAATTATTGTGTTCTCGTTAATTCTGGCTTTTGTATTCAGATTAATAAATCTGAAAGTATTATACGATCTTGTTAAAAATGGTGATTAGTAAAGAACCTTTTCCAAAGTTTAAAACTTTAGAAAAGGTTTAAAAAATATTATTTGAATTTCTTAAGAATCGTTTTAATATCTTTTATTCTTTCTTTTAGTATTTCTTTATTATCAGCTTCAACTAATAATCGCAAATAGGGCTCAGTATTGGAAGGGCGAACATTGAACCACCAGTTTTTAAATTCGATACGATAACCATCAAAATCAAGAATTTCCATAGGTTCTTCTTCGGTAACGAAATAATCTTTTAAAGCTTCCATAGCTTCTTGTTTTTGCTCAATTTTAAAATTGATTTCGCCGGAATTTGCGTATTTACTAATATTTGAAATTATCTCCGACATGGTTTTTCCTTCTTTTTTAAATTGTGAAAGCAGATTTAAAACAATTAATGAGGCTAAAATACCTGAATCGGAATAAAAGAAATCGCGGAAATAATAATGACCTGCTAATTCGCCGCCGTATATACCGTTTATTTCTCTTAATTTTGGCGTAGCATAAGCTCTCCCCACTCGCCAGGTGTGCATTTTACCACCTAGCTTTTCAACATATTCTTTTACAGCTTTTGATGTACGGATATCTTCAAGAACAGCACCGTTTTCTTTTTCAAGAAAATAATGTGCCATAAATCCAATAATTAAATCCGGAGAAATGAACTTGCCTTTTTCGTCAACAAACATTACACGATCCGCATCGCCATCGAAAATAACTCCAATATCACATTTTTCACTTAAAACTGTTTTTTTAAGGTCAGCAACATTTTCTTCGATTAAAGGATTTGGTTCATGATTTGGGAAGCTGCCATCCAGGTCTTCATATAAATAAACAGGTCTTTTGCCTAAGAACTTTTTAATTAAAAACCCGGCCATCCCATTAGAACAATCTACAGCCATTTTCAGGTTTGAGTAATCCTGAACATAAGTTTTTAAAAACTCAACATATTCACCTTTAACTTTATAGTCAACTATTTTCCCTTTCTTATCTGCAATAACAATATCACGGGTTTGGATCATTTCTAAAAGCTTTTTCAATCCTGTATCA
Organism: Bacteroidales bacterium; assembly: GCA_021108325.1. Lineage (GTDB taxonomy): Bacteria > Bacteroidota > Bacteroidia > Bacteroidales > UBA12077 > UBA12077. Next base: position 39,666 of record JAIORB010000027.1, read on the forward strand.
TAACCAACGGGCAAAGCATTGGATTTAGAAATTTTCATTCCGTTATACTCACGTGAATTATGCGATGCTGTAATTTGCACCGATGCAGCAAAATTATGTTTTGCTGTAATGTAATATACCATTGGAGTAGTTGAAATACCAATATTATAAACATTTGCTCCACTATCAATAATTCCCTGAGCAAGATTTTCAAAAATTTCATCAGAAGAAATCCTAACATCTCTTCCAACAAGTACATTGTCGGCTTGTAAAAGTTCTGGCAGAAAATACCCGATTTTATAAGCATCATCTTTATTGAAATCCTCGTTATAAATACCTCTGATGTCGTATGCCTTAAAAGCTTTCATAATTAAATTTACATTAATAGAACTGATAATTTAGAAAGAAAGAAGCCAGATTTTAAACTGACTTTCAAAAGTTTTCGATGATGCAAAAATGCGATTTTTTTTTATTTTGTTAAAGCTTTAACGGGTTCAATTCCCAAGGTTGTTCCTTCCTGAATTGCTTTTAAAACAGCTCCACCTCCCGTAAATATATAATACTTAGGACTGTCGAGTGCAACAATATATAATCCCGGCAATAATCTTTTTAATTCCTGCATGGTATCGCCGCCGCCATAAAGTTTTACTGCTTCAATATTTTCATCAATTAATTCGTCGAGAGCAATTGTACCTTCATTAAAATGTGGTGTGAATCCCATTACTGCATTTACAAAAATGGTTCTTGCCGAAGAAAATATTTTATGGATATCGTCTTCGTAGAATGATTCTTTTGCAACATCAAGAACATAATTGAGCTTAGTTCCGGGCTTTAATTCATGAATGTTATGTATCCTGTTTTTACCTTCAAATTTACCTTCCATGGTGTCTGATTCAATAATAAACGGGAGCTCAACTAATTTGCCGGGATATTTCTCACTGAATTCAGCAAACTTTTTTGCATGAGCCAAATCATCTTCAGAAATACCTTTTATTTCAATATCGTATTTTGCGCATAAATATGCGTTATAAATAACACCTCCTAATACCAGGTAATCAGCCTTTTTAATTAAAGCATAAAGTGAATCAATTTTTGTGTCGAATTTTGAACCAGCAACAACAGCAATAAACGGAGATTGAGGACTATAAATTCTTTCAAGGTTTTCAATTTCTTTTTGCATTAAGAATCCGGCATAAGAAGGAAGATATTTATTTACTCCAACAGTAGAAGCATGTGCTTGCCACGATCCAAAAGCATCGTTTACAAAAATATCTGCTAATCCGGCCAGTTGATTTGAGAAACGATCCATATCAGCTCCTTTTGCTTCTTCGCCTTGAAACCATCGAGTGTTTGGTAAATAAATCCCATCAATTTTACCATCTTTTAATTCACGAATAGAATGATTTATTGATGTTTCTATTCCAATGTATCCTTTATTTTCGTGAGGATAAAAATCCGGAATTTTCATGTTAATATGGAGCTTGTTACGCAGGTATTCAACAATTGGCTCAACAGACGTATCCTTACTTATTTTAATATCTCCGGTTTTTTTATCTTTTGGTCGCCCAACATGCGACATTAAAATTATTTTACCACCTTTAGCGTTGATGTGGTAAAGCGTTCCAATTGTGGCATCTATTCTGTATGGATCATGAATAATCCCTTTTTTAACTACATTATGATCAACACGAACCAAAACAATCTTGCCGTTAAGATCAGCATCCTGAATTAATGGAATATTATATTTATCGAGCATTTTACCTCCTGTTTTTAAAGCCTGTCTGCCGACAGGCAGGTTTGAAAATTGTTATCTGAAAGGGAACACAATTTAAAGCAAAATTGTTTTTTAAACAATAAAATTGTTTTGAATAAACAAGAATTGCCTTAAATTTAGTGACTTTAAATTGAAAGATGAATTGTGTTTCTCAAATATCCTCATTAATAGCTTTTAAAGCAGGCAGTTCCTTTCCTTCAATATATTCCAGTAAAGCTCCTCCGGCTGTCGAAATATAACTTATTTTATAAGCTAGACTAAATTTATTTACAGCAGCAATGGAATCACCGCCTCCGATTAAGGAAAATGCTCCTTTATCGGTAGCACGAGCCACTGCCATGGCAATTTTTAAGGTTCCCATTGAGTAATTTGACATTTCAAAAACTCCTATTGGCCCGTTCCAGAGTATAGTAGATGAGTTTTCAATTACTTCGGTAAATTCATTGGCCGATTTTATTCCGATGTCCAAACCCATCCATCCATCTTTAATCTGACCTATTTCGCAATGTTCAATATTTGCATTATTATTAAATTCGTCAGCAATAATACAGTCGGTAGGTAAATACAGGTTTACATTATTTTCTTTAGCTTTTGTAATAATGTTTTTTGCAACATCAAGGTAATCATCTTCAACTAAAGAATTTCCAATTTTACCACCCATAGCTTTAGCAAAAGTAAAAGCAATTCCACCGGCAATAATTAAATTGTCAACTTTTTCAATTAATGCTTCAATGATGTGTATTTTAGTTGACACCTTCGATCCTCCCAGAATTGCAGTAAATGGTCTTTTCGCTTGTTTTATTACTTTATCGATATTATTAATTTCATTTTCCACCAGGTAGCCAAACATTTTGTCTTCAGGAAAAAACTTGGCTAAAGTGTATGTTGAAGCATGTGCTCTGTGTGCTGTTCCAAAAGCATTAAAAACATAAGTATCGCCAAGTTCAGCCAATTGTTTAGTGAAATTCTCATCTGCATCGATTTCCTCAGTATGGAATCGAAGATTTTCAAGTAACAGGCATTCTCCCGGTTTTAGAACTGTTGCGGCAATTATTGCTTCTTCTCCGATGCAGTTAGCAGCAAATTTTACTTTTTTATCAAGAGCTTTTGATAAATAAGGTAATATATGTTTTAATGAAAAATCTTCGTTGAACTTTCCTTTTGGTCTGCCTAAATGAGTTAAGAATATAACAGAACCACCTTCGGCTAATATTTTACGAGCTGTCGGTAATGCAGTAATAATTCTTGTGTCATCGGTAATTTTCCTGTTTTCGTCCATAGGAACATTGAAATCAACACGCATTAAAACTTTTTTGCCCTCAAAGTTATATCGGTCAATGGTTAAGTTTTGCTTAATAGCTTTAATACTTGGCAGTTCCTTTCCTTCAAGGTATTCCAGTAATGCACCGCCGGCTGTCGATATATAGCTGATTTTATGAGCTAAACTATACTTGTTAATTGCAGCTATTGAATCACCTCCGCCAATCAAGGAAAACGCCCCTTTATCAGTTGCACGGGCTACTGACATAGCAATTTTTAGTGTTCCCATCGAAAAACTTGGCATTTCAAAAACACCTATCGGGCCATTCCAAAGTATTTTTTCGGAGTTTTCGATCACTTCTGAAAAGCGATTTGCAGATTTAATTCCAATGTCAAGACCCATCCATTCATCAGGTATTTCATTAATATCACAATGATCAATTTGGGCATCATTTTTAAAATCATCTGCAATAATGCAATCGCTTGGTAAATATAATTTAACTTTATTTTTTTCAGCCTCTTTAATAATATGTTTTGCAAAATCTAAAAACTCATCTTCAACTAAAGAATTTCCGATTTTACCACCCATAGCTTTAGCAAATGTGTATGCAATTCCTCCCGCAATAATTAAATTATCTACCTTTTCTATTAATGTTTCTATAATATGGATTTTAGTAGATATTTTCGATCCTCCGAGAATTGCTGTAAAAGGATGCAAAGGTTGGTGTAAAATTTTGTCTATATTATTTATTTCACTTTCGACAAGATACCCAAACATGCTGTTTTTTGGAAAATGTTTAACAATAGTGTAAGTCGAAGCATGTGCTCTGTGTGCAGTACCAAATGCATTATTTACATATACATCACCAAGGCTGGCAAGGTGTTTTGCAAAATCTTCATCAGCATCTGTTTCTTCTTTATAAAACCTTAGATTTTCTAATAAAAGAATTTCACCGGGTTTTAGGGTTTTAGCTAGTTTTTCTGCTTTAATCCCAATACAATCCGTTGCAAATTTAACTTCTCGATCAAGGACTTTGCTTAAATGAGGAAGGATTATTTTTAAGGACATTCTCTCATTAAATTGACCTTTTGGTCTTCCCAGGTGTGTTAAAAGAATTATAGATCCACCTTCAGCTAAAATTTTTTGAATCGTTGGTATTGCAGTAATAATCCTTGTATCATCGGTTATTTCAAGTTTTTCATTTAACGGAACGTTAAAATCCACGCGCATTAATACTTTTTTTCCTGTAAAATTATAGTTGTCGATAGAATACATGCCTGGTGCTTTTATGTTGATATGTTAAAGATAGAAAGATTTGACATTTTTCAAAAACACCTAAAAGTAGTTAACATTTTTGAATTGTATTAACTTTGACCCGTTATAGTAGCTGAAATTTGTACCGAAAGTTTTCGGGATGAAATTGGGAAAAGGCTTGGTCTCCTGTCTTGTCGGCTGGCAGGCTAATCAAATTTCCAATTTCTAATTTCAGATGATTAACACACAAAATAATATTATACATTTAATAATCTAAATTGTAAACAGGAATATGAAAAATGCCAAATATTTATTTGTGGTTTGTATTTCGTTTATTGTTATTTTTGCTCATTATCTGTTTTTGAAGTTAAAATATCTAAGTAAAATTATTTAACATTTATGCAATTTAAAGAAGTAGTTGGACATCATAAAATAAAGGAAAAATTAATACATACTATAAAGGGAAACAGGGTAAGTCATGCTCAACTTTTTTTAGGTTCTGAAGGCTCAGGGAATCTGGCTTTGGCAATAGCCTATGCTCAATATGTTTCTTGTGAGGACAAACAGGAAAATGATTCTTGTGGAGTTTGTCCGTCGTGTATAAAGTTTCAAAAATTAGTTCATCCCGATCTGCATTTTGTTTATCCGGTGTCAACATCAAAAACCGTAAAAAAAAATCCTGTTAGCGATGATTATATAACTCTGTGGCGCGAAATAATTATTGAAAATCCATATATAAATCAGAACAAGTGGTATGAAATAATTGATGTTGAAAATAAACAGGGAATTATTAGCAAGAACGAAAGTAAAGAAATTTTAAAAAAACTGAATCTCAAAACTTTTGAATCAGAATATAAGATTATGATTATATGGTTGCCGGAAAAGATGAATGCCGCCGCCGCCAGTAAATTATTAAAATTAATTGAAGAGCCTCCTGCGAAGACATTGTTTTTAATGGTTTCGGAAAATTCGGAGCAAATATTATCAACTATACTTTCAAGAACTCAATTAATAAAAATTCCTAAAATTGATAATGAAAGTATGCGTAACGCACTTTGCGACAGATTGGGATTATTACCAGAAAAGGCCGGCGATATAGCTCATCTGGCAAACGGAAATTATTTCGAAGCACAAAATCTGATAAGCTCAACTGAAGAAGATAATGATAATTTTGATCAGTTTACACAATTTATGCGATTGTCTTATCAGCGAAAAGTTATTGAAATAATTAATTGGGTTGATGAAATTTCCAGGATAGGACGAGAAAAACAGAAGAGCTTTTTAGCCTATTCTCTTAGGCTTATTCGAGAAAATTTTATGCTAAATATTAAAAATAAAGACCTTGTATATCTGACAAAGAAAGAATTAGAATTTTCTGAAAAATTTTCTCAGTTTATTAATCAGGAAAATATTTATCAGATTTATGAAGCATTGAATCGAGCTCATTCCGATATTGAAATGAATGCTTACAATAAAATTGTGTTTTTAGATTTAGCTTTAAAGATTATAAAATTGATAAAAAAGTAATTTTCATTACTTTTGCTAAGTGAAATATCTCTATCTTTCAAAGTTAATGTAAGGTGAGAATGATTTTGTAGAGTATAACATGTAAGTTATGGATAATATTGATAAAGAAAAGTCAGGTAATCAGTCTGAATTAAATATATCTTCTTGTAATTGTTTAAAACCTGAAAGTTGTAGTAAATTAGAAGCTTTTGATTGGCTGAACAATATCCCGGAGCCATCTAAAAAGCTGGATATTATAGAGGTTCGGTTTAAAAATACACGTAAGGATTTTTTTATAAATTCAAATTTGTTACGCCTAAAAAAAGGAGATATTGTTGCCGTTGAAGCATCTCCGGGACATGATATTGGTATAATTTCATTGACAGGGGAAATAGTTGGCTTTCAACTAAAAAAACAAGGAATTAATTCGGCAGAGTATGAGTTCAAAAAAGTATACCGAAAAGCTAAACCTGCTGATTTTGAAAAGTGGCATGAGGCAATATTGCTTGAAGATTCTATCATGTTTAAAACCTAATTTAGAGATGAAGATTGGTGATGTTGAATATCAGGGAGATAAAACAAAAGCAATTTTCTATTACATTGCTGATGAGAGAGTTGATTTCCGTGAGTTAATAAAAATTTTAGCTGAAAAATTCAAAATTCGAATTGAGATGCGCCAGATTGGTGCGCGACAAGAGGCTGGAAGAATTGGAGGAATTGGATCATGTGGCAGAGAACTTTGTTGTTCAACCTGGATAACAAATTTTGTTTCGGTAACAACAAATTCAGCACGTTACCAGGAGATATCGTTAAATCCACAAAAATTAGCCGGGCAATGCGGGAAATTAAAGTGTTGTTTAAATTATGAGCTGGACTGTTATGTCGATGCTCAAAAAGATTTTCCTTCAAGAGAAATTGTGCTGGAAACAAAAACAGGACAAGCTTATCATAGCAAAACAGATATTTTCCGTGGACTAATGTGGTATACTTTTGATCCGGTTAATTTGGTGAATTTTACTCCGGTTCCTGTCGAAAGAGTAAAGGAAATAATTGAACTTAACAAAAAGGGTGTTAAAGTTGATGTATTAGTAGATATATCAAATGCTCCAACGGAAAAAGCACTGGATTTTAAAAATGTGGTCGGACAAGAAAGCTTAACTCGTTTTGACGACAAACAGGCTAAAAGGAAAAAGAAAAAAAATAATAAACGTAGAAGACCCAGAAATGAAAAGCATCAGAAGCCTTAGTGTCTTTTTTTTTGCATCCCTTATATTAATCATATATTCGTGCGACCCAAATCAGGTTTTCGAAAGAAATATTGAAATTGAAGATTTCACGTGGCATAAGGACTCAATTATAAAGTTTCAAGTTGATATTCAGGATACGACCAGTTTTCATAATATTTACATCAATGTTCGAAATACGTCCAGATATAAAATGCAGAATTTGTTTCTTTTTGTTCAAACAACTTCGCCTAGAGGATCTACACTTCATGATACTTTTGAATGTTATTTAGCCGATGAGCGAGGGAAATGGACAGGTAGTGGCTGGGGAGATATATACGATAACCAGTTTATTTATAAAAGAAATATTCGTTTTCCTGTTTCAGGAATTTATACTTTTGAATATGTGCAGGCTATGCGTACTGATAAATTGGAATATATTTCTGATATCGGTTTAAGAATTGAAAAAGTTGAAATTAGTAACAACCCCTGAGTATTTGTTACAATTCCTATAATTTAAAATAATCATTAAAGTGGGAAAAAATAAATTGTCGAGGTTTGCCGAAATGGGAACTTTTAATCATGTTGTTCAGCCTCCCTTTGATGAAATTTTCAAGAAAGATTACAGGTTAAAAGGAAAATGGAGTAAAGAGTTTTTTGATAATGAAAATCCTTTAATTTTAGAGTTAGGATGTGGCAAAGGTGAATATACAATTGGTCTGGCTAAACAAAACCCGCATATAAATTTTATTGGGATTGATATTAAAGGAGCCAGGATGTGGAGAGGAGCTAAAACAGCTCTTGATGAAGAAATAAAAAATGTTGGGTTTTTAAGAACAAGAATTGACCTGACAAATTCTTTTTTTAGCGAGAAAGAGATTTCTGAAATTTGGATAACTTTCCCCGATCCGCAGCAAAAAAAATATTATAAACGACTTACTTCGACACGATTTTTAGGATATTATCAGGAATTTATTAAACAAGATGGATTTATCAATCTGAAAACTGATAATGCAGATTTGTATGCCTATACAAAAAGAGTTGTTGAAATAAATAATTTGGAACTAATTATTGATACTGATAACCTTTATGATTCAGGAATTGTTGATGATATTCTTTCTATAAAAACTTTTTACGAGCAGCAGTTTTTGTCTCAGGGGAAACCCATTCATTATTTAAGATTTAAATTGAATAAATCCATTAAGCTTGAAGAACCAGAAGACGAAAAATAACGAGGGATTTTTTAACCGGGTTTACGATATTGCACGTCAAATTCCCTACGGGCGTATTACAAGTTATGGAGCAATAGCAAATTATTTAGGGACAGCTCAATCGGCCAGAGTGGTTGGTTGGGCAATGAATAATTCACATCATCAGAATGAATATGTTCCTGCCCACAGGGTTGTAAATCGAAACGGTCTTTTAACAGGCAAACATCATTTTGGCAATTCAAATACCATGAAACAACTTCTCGAAAACGAGAGTATTAAAATTGAAAATGATAAAATCATCGATTTTGAAAAACACTTTTGGGATCCTGTAAAGGAGTTGTAATATTTCTCTAGTATTCAGGTAGTTGTCTAATTTGGTCAATGCTATTTAATCATGGGAAACTTTGAGCTTTAAACTCAAAACTCAAAACTATTTTATTATCTTTGCTGCGTTAATTTAAATTAAATAAAAATAAGGACGAAAACATGTCATATTCTAAAAAACAAATATTAGATGCCTTAAGGAATGTAAAGCATCCTGAAACAGCCCAGGATATTGTGGCAATGGGAATGGTTGATGATGTTTGGATTGAAGGAAATAAAGCTGGTTTCACACTAAGTTTTAAAAAGCCTACCGATCCATTTATTAATTCAATGCAAAAAGTTTGTATTCAAGCTTTGGAACAGCATTTAGGCAAAGATCTTGATTTTACAGGTAATATTAAAATTAAAACTCCTGAAAAGAAAGCACCAAAAGGTGATTTGAATACGCAATCAATGAAAGATGTGAAAAATATTATCGCTGTAGCTTCCGGCAAAGGTGGTGTTGGAAAATCAACAGTGGCTACCAACCTGGCAATTTCGCTTGCAAAAACAGGAGCTAAAGTTGGATTAATTGATGCTGATATTTACGGACCGTCAATTCCTAAAATGCTAAATGTCGAAGGCCAAAGACCTCTTGTTCGTAAAGTTGATGATGTTGATATTATAACTCCAATTGAAAACTATGGAGTAAAAATATTATCGATAGGATTTTTTATTAATCCCGAAGATGCTTTGGTTTGGCGTGGGCCTATGGCCACAAATGCTTTAAAACAACTGATACATCAGGCTGAATGGGGCGAGATTGATTATCTTGTTGTCGATTTACCTCCCGGAACAAGCGATATTCATTTAACTTTAGTTCAGGAAGTTTCTTTAACAGGCGCTATTATTGTTAGTACTCCGCAGGACGTGGCACTTGCCGATGCTATTAAAGGAATAAAAATGTTTACCGGAAAAAACATAAATGTTCCTGTTTTAGGGTTAATTGAAAATATGTCGTGGTTTACACCCGAAGAACTGCCAGATAATAAATATTATATTTTTGGCAAAGATGGTTGTAAAAATCTTGCAGAAAAGGAAAATCTTCCTTTTCTTGGTCAAATTCCAATAGTTCAAAGCATTCGAGAAGGAGGTGACTTTGGAAACCCTGCTGTAATGGACGAAGGTTCTTTAGTAGAAAAAGCGTTTAAAGAATTATCAGCGTCTATTATTAAAGCAGTTGATGATAGAAATGCTAATTTAGAACCAACGAAAATAGTTGAGATAAAAACTAAATAATAAATATAATTTAAAAATAATTTAAAATGGACGAAGCTAGAAGACAAGATTTTGAAAAAAGAATAAATGAATCAATTGAAATGGTAAGACCTTATCTTGTTGCAGATGGTGGAGATATCAGATTTGTGGAGTTAACTGACGATATGGTTGTGAAGGTAGAATTATTAGGTGCGTGTGGGTCATGCCCTTATAGTATCCAGACTTTAAAAAATGGCGTTGAACAAGCAATGAGAAAACAAATTCCTGAAATAAAAGAAGTTGTTTCTGCTTAAATAGTAAACGGTATTTTATTAATATTTGAAGAAAATGGATGTTAAATTTAACATCCATTTTCTTTTATGTGATATTCAATTTATTTACTAGTTTTATACTTTTCATATTTATTGAAATAAATTTACAATTTAAATAATATTTCAAAGAAATTACGGTTTAAAATAATTGGGTTACAATAGTTAAAATAATCATCTGGTGAATCGAATTTTTAAATATTGCTTTTTTATAATCATTATATTTTCTGTTGGGTCAGGTTGTTCAACTAAGAAGAATACCGGGCTTACCAGATTTTATCATGGATTGACCACTAAATACAATATCCTTTTTAATGGTACTGAAAGTTACAAGGAAGGGATAAAAAAGTATAAAGAATCGTATGTGGATGATTATTCACAAGTATTACCCGTTTTTATTTATGGAGATGAGGAGTTAGCTGCAAGTACTAAACCACAAATGGATAGAACAATTGAAAAATCTACAAAATCAATAAGATTACATTCCATTACCAAAAAGCCGGATCAGGATAAAGGTGCTATGTCGCAAAAAGACAAGGACTTCTATAGTAAAAATGAATATAACGCTTATATCGATGATTCCTATTTAATAATGGGGAAAGCTTTTTTTTATCAGGCCGATTACGGAAGTGCGATCAGAATATTCGATTTTATAATAAAGCAATTTGATGATGAAAAAACAAAATACCTTGCATACAATTGGCTTGTACGTTCGAATATTGAAATAAAGGATTATCGCGAAGCTCAAAGTATTATCGATTTTTTAATGAGTGATATGGATTATCCTGAAAAGCTAGATTATCAACTTAACTCAACCCAGGCAGACTTTTACTTAAAACAACAAAAATTTACTGAGGCAGAACCGTATGTTGCAGAAGCTTTAAATCTGGTTAAAAAGAAAAAAGAAAAAATTCGATTAACTTTTATTCATGCACAACTAAAAGAAGAAATAGGTAGCTCCAAAGAGGCCTCTGAATTATATGAAGCGGTCATAAAAATGAATCCTTCTTATGAAATGGCTTTTAATGCAAAAATTAAAAGAGCAACACTATTTACCGGGGGAAAATCAGCAAAATCTATAAAAGCTGAATTATTGGATATGCTCAAGGATGATAAAAATATTGAATATCAAGACCAGATATATTTTGCTCTTGGTGAGCTTGAAATGAAAAATAACAATGTTATACAAGCCATTAAGTATTACCAGATGTCAGCGAAAACAAGCATTTCAAATACAAATCAGAAGGCATTAACATTTCTTGCTCTTGCTAATATATTTTTCGATAGAACCAATTATGTGGAGTCACAAGCATACTTTGATAGTGCGGTTGTATCATTGGATCCTGAATTTCCCGGATATGCAGAACTTGCCAGGAAAAATCAATATTTATCAAAACTTGTAAAAAATTTAAAAGAGGTCAATTTTCAGGATAGTGTACAAATGGTTGCTGCGATGACCGAAACAGAAAGAACCAGGTTTATCCAAAAAATTATTCAAGACCTTCAGGAAAAAGAGGCAGCCGAGCTGGAAAGGCAAAGAGCCCAGGAAATGGCAGGGATGAATGATTTAAGCAGAACCAGTACTCGTCCCACAACTTCGTTAACAGAAAGCGGGAAGTGGTATTTTTATAATCCATCGGCTAAAAGTTTTGGGGAACCTGAATTTAGAAGACGTTGGGGTAACAGAAAGCTTGAAGATAACTGGCGACGAAAAAACAAACAAATTGCTGGTATTGAACAAATCTCCGAAGAAGAATTTTCTGATGAAGTTATTGATAATAAGATTGGCTTAGATAAGAAATCACCTGAATATTACATGATTGATTTACCACTGACAGATTCTGCCATGAAAATGTCGCATAAAAAAATTCAAACAGCATTTTTTAATATTGGGGAAGTTTATCGAAACGACTTAAAAGATTATCCAATGGCTGTAGATGCTTATAAAGAGCTTATTGAAAGATATCCCGAAAGTGAATATAAAGTGCCTTCATATTATAGCCTATATAAAGTATATTCTCAACAGGGAGATAATGCTCAGGCTGATGTGTATAGAAATATGATTATACGTAATTATCCTGATTCAAAATATGCTAAAGTCTTAGTTGATCCAAACTTTTTTAAACAATTTGAACGGGAGGAGAATGAGCGAAAAGAGCATTATTCAAAAACATTAGATTTATACAAACAGAGAAAATATTCTGATGTAATTCGTCGAAGTAATTTGGCTCTTAATAAAGATCCCAATACTGAATACACCCCTAAATACAGATATTTAAGAGCTTTAGCAATGGGAGAGATTTATGGAGTTACCGTTTTAAAATCTGAATTAGAAAAGATAAAAGAAGAATTTAAAACAGATCCTGTAGCAAAATCATCTGAAGATTTATTGGCAGCAATACAAGAAAATGAGTTGAAAAGTTTAAAAGATTTAAATACCAAGCAAATAGCAGATACCACAAGCGATGGAGAAATTATAGATGATGAAATTGCTCAAAAAACCATCGAGGAAATCGAAAAAATATATAAGTATAATCCTGAAGCAAAACATTATTTAGCTATAATAATAGCAAAGAGAGCCGATATTAACCAGTTAAAATTTAATATTATAAACTTTAATCTCGATTTTTATATACAGGAAAGTTACGATATTGAAAGTAAAGAGCTTAATAAATTCTTTACAATTATTACTGTTAATCAATTTAAAAATTCAGAAGAAGGATTAGAGTATTACAATAAATTTGATGCCGAACAAGAAAGAGTTTTTACAGATGTAAAAAGTTCTGAGTACCAGTTTTTTATTATTTCTGAAGCGAATCTAACGAATCTTGCCAAAGAAAAAATGGTTCGTGATTATTTATTGTTTTACAGGAATAATTATCAGGAATAATTATTGTAGTGACCAGAACGGAAGTATAAAATCAAAAATTGTTTTAAATGAAGAAGGTTAGCATTTTATGGACTGATGATGAGATTGATCTTTTAAAGCCATATATACTTTTTTTAGAAGAAAAGGGTTTTGAATTGTCAACAGCAAGTAATGGTGATGATGCAATTGAAATGGTTAAAGAACAGGACTTTGACCTTGTTTTTTTGGATGAAAACATGCCGGGTTTAAGTGGTCTGCAAACATTAACTTACATTAAAGAAATAAAACCTGATATTCCTGTTATAATGATTACCAAAAGCGAAGAAGAGAATATTATGGACGAGGCTATCGGGTCAAAAATTGCAGATTATTTAATTAAACCGGTAAATCCTAAACAAATTCTTCTAAGCATTAAAAAGAATATTGATACTAAAAGATTAATCTCTGAAAAAACATTGTCGGGTTATCAATCAGAATTTGGGAAGATAGGATTGAAAACTTCCGAAGCAAATTCATTTAACGATTGGGTTGAACTCTATAAGAAACTTGTTTATTGGGAACTCGAACTTGAGCAAAATGAAGAAACCGGGATGCAGGAGGTTTTTAAAATGCAAAAATCTGATGCCAATAAGGAATTTGCCAGGTTTATAAAAAATAATTACGAATCCTGGTTTGCTGGTTCAGAAGAGAAACCAATGATGTCGCCAAACTTATTTAAAGATCGGATATTCCCGATGCTTGATAAAGGCCAAAAAGTATTTGTTTTGGTAATAGATAATTTCAGGTATGATCAATGGAAATTAGTACAGCCTTTAATTAACGATTATTTTATAGTAGAATCCGAAGAATTATATTGTGGTATTTTACCAACAGCCACCCAATATGCTCGAAATGCAATTTTTGCGGGTTTAATGCCGTATGAAATTGACAAACTTTATCCTGAATACTGGTTACATGATGAGGAAGAAGGCGGGAAAAATATGAAAGAAGAAGAGTTGTTTCAAACACAACTTTCGCGGCATGGGAAAAAGTATAAGTATTTCTACGAGAAAATAAGCAAGTTGAAAACTGGCGAAAAACTCGTTGAAAACATAAAGGATTTACTTAATAATCAGTTAAATATTTTAGTTTACAATTATATTGATATGCTTTCGCATGCAAGAACCGAAATAGAAATGATTCGTGAACTTGCAAATGATGAACCGGCCTATCGGTCTTTAACTTTATCGTGGTTTAAACATTCGCCTTTGTTTGCTTTAATAAAGGAATTGCAGCAACAGGATGTTAAAATTGTTATTACAACAGATCATGGAACTATTAGAGTTAAAAACCCGGTTAAAGTAATCGGAGATAAGAATACATCAACGAATCTTCGATATAAAAACGGACGGAATCTAAATTATAATCCAAAAGAGGTTTTTGAAATTCGCGACCCGCAAAAAGCACACTTGCCAAAATCGCATATCAGCACAAGCTATATTTTTGCTATAAACGATGACTTCCTTGCCTATCCGAATAATTTTAATTACTATGTAAATTACTACAAAGACACCTTTCAGCATGGCGGAGTATCTTTAGAGGAAATGATAATTCCATTCATCAAATTAAAACCAAATAGTTAAAAATTTTCCTTAAATTGCATATATGGATTCATTGATTTTAAAATCTTTGTCGGATTTAAATATTATTGCTGATAAGTTTCTTCGATTAATGCGCGATAAGAAGGTGTTCGCATTTTTTGGTCCGATGGGTGTTGGGAAAACAACTTTTATTAAAGCTTTATGCAACGAGTTGGGTGTTGTTGAAATTGTAACAAGTCCTACGTTTGCTTTGATTAATGAATACCAAACAGGAAAAGGAGAAATTATTTACCATTTTGACTTTTACAGGATAAAAAAGATTGAAGAAGTATATGATTTTGGTTACGAAGAATATTTCTTTTCCGGAAATTATTGTTTTATAGAATGGCCCGATAAAGTAGCTGAAATTCTTCCTGAAAATGTGGTGTTTGTGCAAATGGTAGAAAACGAGGATGGATCAAGAACGATAAACATCCGTTAATTTTTCACTTTAATTTACAAAAGTTCATCATAAAATACTTGAAAATGCCAAGTATTTATGTTATTTTGGAAATCTTCTTTAGTTATAAATTCATCCCAAACCAGAGTAAATATGTCTGATAAAGAGGAAAAAACAGGATACACATTTGGAAGAACGGGGTTCTTACCACAGGAAGAAATGCTTGAAACAGGTAAAAAGAAACAAAAACTTGTAATAGGAATTTCCAAAGAAAACAAAAAACACGAAAGTCGTGTAGGGTTAACTCCTGAAGCTGTTGATATTCTTGTAAATAACGGGCATGAGATAATAATTGAAAAAGGAGCGGGCTTAGCAGCAAATTATACCGATACAGATTATAGTGAGAATGGAGCTCAAATTGTTGATAGTAAATCGGAAGTGTATCAGTGCGATATTATTTTAAAAATAGCTCCTCCTACAATTGAAGAAATAGAACTTTTTAAAACTAACCAGATTCTTTTATCATCCTTACATTTTCCATCTCAAAGCGAAGAATATATAAGAAAATTGATGCGAAAAAAAGTTACTGCAATTTCTTTCGAAGGATTAAAAGATCGGGAAAATTGTTATCCTGTTGTTCGTTCTATGAGCGAAATTGCAGGAACAACATCAATATTTATTGCTGCGGAATATCTTAGTAATGTTCATGAAGGCAAAGGCGTTTTGCTTGGAGGTATTACAGGAATTACACCAACAGAAGTTATTATTTTAGGAGCAGGAACAGCAGCTGAATATGCTGCCAGAGCTGCATTGGGTTTGGGAGCTTTTATAAAAGTTTTTGATCATTCTGTTGCAAAATTAAAAAGGTTGCAAACAAATCTTTCAAATCGATTATTTACCTCTGTGTTTCATCCGAAAGTTATGAAAAAACATTTAAAATCGGCTGATATTGTTATCGGGGCAATACATCTGGGAGATAGAGGCCCTCAGTTCCTTATTACAGAAGAAATGGTAAAAGGAATGAAAAAAGGTGCTGTTATTATTGATTTAAGTATTGACCAGGGTGGGTGTATCGAAACTTCAGAATGCAGGAATCATTCAAATCCGATTTATACAAAATTTGGTGTTATACATTATTGTGTTCCAAACATTGCCTCACGAGTGGCCCGAACGGCTTCTATTGCTTTGAGTAATGTTTTTAATCCATTATTGTTAAGTATTGCAGATGCCGGGGGTGTTCAGAGGCAACTTAAAGACGACCTTGGTTTGAGGCACGGAGTGTATATTTACAATGGAATATTAACAAATAGTAGAATTGGAGATCATTTTAGTATTCCGTCTAAAGATATTAATTTATTGATGGCTGCGTTTTAATTAGAAAAAAGCTCTTAATTGAAGACTCCCGGAATGAATTGTCTTTATATTTTCTGAAACTCGTCCATTATATATTATGTTCATCTCGATATTTCCGGCCAGTTTTTTTTGAAACATTAAACTCCAGGTAGCATTATGTCCGGGCTTTAGACCTTGTAACATTTCATAGGCTATTGATGTATTCGGATCAGAATTATAGTTAATATTCAGATAATTACCTTTAACAAGCAAATTCCCTTTTTTAGCAATAGAATAATTTATCTCGGTTCCAATTTTATGAATTTCGCTTTTCTCAGTTAATAACTTATTGTTTTTATCAGAATAGCTGTAATTTAATTCAATTTTCGTTTGAAATCCGGGTTGATACTGAATCTTAAGTTCGTTTGTCATATTTTCAATTTGATAATTTTTTAAACTAAAAAACTCCGATTCATATTTTTTATTCCCAATTTCAAAATAATATTGAAAATTGAAATCCTGGACGAATTTCCACCTTAATTTAAATCCATGCGAATATTTTTCACGTGTATCAAACCCGTTGGATAATAATATTTTGTTCGTATTTTCTTGATAAATGTAATCTGCTCCAAATTTAGAACCGGACCGATTAAACGAAAAAATATTTCTAATACTTTGATTTAAACTGATAACAGTACTGTCGTCTGATTTTAGATAAAAGGGATTTAAACTGTGCTCCAGCATTTTATTTGTTGATTTTTGATTTGTTTGAAAAGCAAAACTGTTGGAGAATTTTGATAATATTTTTTTAAATCCTTTTTTTGATTTCCAAACCACCTCTGGTCTTATGTTAAGCACTTGGCTAAATTCATTCTTATATGTTTTTAAATATTCATTACCGGGCGAGTAAATTCTAATATAGTTTGCCTCGTCTTGAAATTGTGCAATTTCAAATTCGTCTAATTCTGCAATTCCATTGTTGTTATAATCTTCCCATTTATAAATTCCTTGTCCGGTTGATACTTTAAGATATGAGTATTCTCTTTTTGGCTCGAGGCCGGAACCTGCTTCGTAAAATGTTAAGGATGAAATTGCTCCTTTAAAAATCCGCAAATTATAATCAATTCGACCTGTAATAGTATTTTCTCCTTTTTCCTGTGATATAGTTGTGTCTGATATTTCTAATTTTCGATATGTAACATTTGTTTTTAATATGCTGGATGGATTTTTTAACAGACTAAATCCAATCTGGAAATCTTCGGCTTTTGTACTTTGTATGAGTTTGTTGTCTGTTGGTAATAAATCATTCCTTAATTTATAACTTATCGAGTATTTGTTTATTGTTGAATCAGGGTTTTGAATATATATACGATAAGATGAAAAGCTAAAGCTATTATTTAATAAACTGTCTGTTTGATTATTTTTCCATTGATTATGTTCAAGTTCATTTTCAAATCCGAGTTCAATATTTTTATAAGATTTAGATAAACCGGCTAAATATCTGACGAATTGGGTATTATTAATTTTAGTATCTGTATTTAATAAACTGGAATTAAAATTGAAAGCAAAACCAGATTTATTTATTGATGTATTCAGTTGTTGCTTGTAGCCGGTATAATCATCATTACTTGATAATAATCCGAATCCATAATTGCTATAAAAAGATTTCTTATGTCGATACAACAAATTAACTTCCGCAAAATGTTCGTCCTGT
Source organism: Bacteroidales bacterium (assembly GCA_021108325.1). Lineage (GTDB taxonomy): Bacteria > Bacteroidota > Bacteroidia > Bacteroidales > UBA12077 > UBA12077. The sequence goes on from JAIORB010000027.1 coordinate 57,697, forward strand.
ACAAATGGTGTTTGTATGTTCCAATCTCTTTCGAATTCAACTGTTCGGAATCTTTCGACAGACGTAAAATATTTATTTATTAGTTGATACGAAATTGCTGTTTTTAATGAGTTTTTAATTGTATCTGATTTTAAAATACTTTTTAAAACATTTAGTTTTAGTGCATATCCGGTATTATCAGCAGCATCTTTGGTCGAAAAAGTATTCAAATCATAATTACTTAAAGCAAATTCAAAATTTGTATTAGTTGTGTTGTTTAGTTTTAATTCTCCACCAATACTAACCATCTGTTGCTTTTTAGGAGCAATTAATAAACGAACAGGTTCGTAATTACCTTGCGGGATTCCCGAGACAGGGGCAATCCATTCAAAAACTTTTCCGTTAGCCGAATTCTGGATTTGTATATAATTACCTTTATTTTCGCCAATTAAGCTATAGCCAACCTGGTAAATTGCAAGGGAAGGATTTGTTGAGTATTCGTAAATCTCGTAATTGATGCTATTTACAATTGTATCTTTTCGGGCATATAAAACATAATCACTTCTGAAATCAACACTATCAACATTTGGCACAAAAGCATTTTCAATGTTATCGCCCGATTCTGAAAGTAGTTGTTTTTGTTCATTAGTCAGATCCTGGTTTATAGTTTGGTTTTTACTATCCTGTTCGGAGTAGATATTTAACCAAAATGTACCATTTTGTGTTTTTAATTCATTGGCACTATAAATTAAAAACCTGGCATAACTTCTTTCTGAATATTCGAATTCAACGGAAATTCTGGAATCTTTGGTAATTGGCTTGTTTGCAGTAAAAGTAACTTCACCTGTATTGTAGTCAATTACATAATCATATTCTTTACCCCTGGTTTGTATTTTGCCATCAATATATACTTTTTCTGTTCCTGCTAAAACAATAATATATTGTTCGTTTTCGCATCCGGTTAATTTATAAGGTCCTTGATTTCCTTCCTGTCCTTGAAATGTCTTTCGACAATATTTACCCTTTGTAACGGCTCCGCTTATTGTAGTTTCAAAACTATTTGATTCGTTTTTTTTACTTTTAAACTTGGTGTTTAATAATCCTCCCTGGGCTTTTTTATTAATATTCATGAAATGTCCCTGAGGTTTATAGATTTCAAAATCTCCGGCGATTAATTTTGTTCTTTCATTATATAGTTGGATAAAAACCTTATCAAAATCTTGTATTTGTTGTGAATTTCCATCGGGCTGTATCGGAATGTTTTCATCCGAAATGGCAGCTAAAATGTGCATGTTATTACTTATCTTTCCCGATATTTGAAGATTAAGGTTTGAGTTTATTACAGCATCCTGGTTATTGCCAATAGTTATTCCTCTGGCTATACTTCCTCTCTTATTTAACTGATTATCTGAAAAAAAACTATTTTGAGCATTAATTTGATTTGTTGTTGCTTTGGCTAATACTGGTCCAACAATAATAGTTTCTTTTTTCTTCCTTCGGTAAAATGATTCCGAAAAGTTAACAGGAAATACCCGAAATGTCACATGAATAACAGACTTGTTTTTCATTAAAAATTTTGATGGAACTAATAAAGCTTTTGTGTAATCTATGGTATAAGCAGAATCTGGAACAACTGACTTGTTTTTATCGAAAATAATTTCTGAGCCCGGAATAATACTTAAAGAATCTAATAAGATAGTATCTGTTGTACAATAAAAGGATTTAGTGCGAAAATTACTCAGTTCTTGTGTTTTCGCAGTAAAACTAATTAATAAAACAAATATTAAAATAATTGCTTTTCGCAAAATGTATAAATTAAAATTTAGTGCGTTTTAGTGTTTTTGTGCCTTGGTGGCAAGAAAAAAAATGCCACAAAAACACTAAAACACCAAATTACACAAAATATATTAATATAAAATGTACATGTCAACTATTGGATATTGTGCCACGTGTCTATCAAAAAAACCAAATGGCACAAATATTAGGTTGACAGGTTAAGTACTGATTAGTTACAGAACGGAAAATATTTGGAAATGTTGAAAAATTTTAAATCAAAATTTTTAAAGAAAAAAAGGCCTTCTTTAAAGGAAGACCTTTGGGTTTAAATTTTAGGATTAGGGTATCAAGAAATCCATATTGAGGCCTAAAAATATAAAAAATCTTTAAAAAACAAGAAAAAACATGATATTTATTAGCTTTTTTATGGGGGGAGTTCATTTTTATTTTTACATTTTCTTTTAATGTTAATGGTAATAAGTTGGTAATAAGGGAAATAAAAACAAAAAAGAATTTATATTTAAAAATCTTATTAAAAACAATTTTTGACCATTAAATTTGTTGCTACCATTCAAATCATATTTTATGGCCGTTTTATATTTATTTGGAATTAGAATCTTCTACATTTTAGTAACTATTGTTTCTATATTTAATCCGAAAGCAAAATTGTGGATTAAAGGAAGAAAAAAGATTTTTAAAGAATTAAGTAAAAATATTCATTCTAATGATAAAATAGCATGGTTTCATTGTGCTTCGTTAGGCGAGTTTGAACAAGGCAGGCCTGTAATAGAATCTTTTAGACAAAAGTATCCCGATTATAAAATTCTTCTGACATTTTATTCTCCTTCGGGTTATGAGATTCGAAAAAATTATGAAAAAGCAGATTTTATATTTTATCTGCCTTTAGATACTCCCCGAAATGCTAAGCGATTTTTAAATATTGTAAATCCCAAATTTGTTTTTTTTATAAAATATGAGTTCTGGCATTTCTTTTTACATGAGATTTGGGAAAGAAAGATTCCTCTTTATTTGGTTTCAGGTATTTTTAGAAGAAATCAAAGATTTTTTAAAAAGTATGCTGTAAAGTCAAGAAAAATGCTGGCTTGGTTTACTCATTTTTTTGTACAAAATGAAGAATCTAAAAATCTACTTAATACAATACATATTAATAATGTAACTGTAACCGGTGATACAAGATTTGACAGAGTTTATGCAATTACTCAACAATCTAAAGACTTGCCATTTATTGAAAGATTTGTCAAAAATAATTTGGTGATTGTTGCCGGAAGTACCTGGAAATCCGATGAAGATATTCTAATCAAATATTTTAATGAAAGCAATACACGCTTTAAACTGATTATAGCACCACATGAAATTCATAAAGAAAACATAAATAGAATTATTAAATCTGTTTTGAAAGAGAAAGCTGTAATGAAATATTCTGAAGCTAACAAAGAGAGTGTTTCAAATGCCGATGTTTTAATTATTGACAGTATTGGCCTGTTATCATCAATATACAAGTATGGCCACATTGCATATATTGGTGGTGGATTTGGTAAAGGAATACACAATATTCTTGAGGCTGCTACATTTGGCTTACCAATTATTTTTGGGACAAATTATAAAAAATTCCGGGAAGCAGTTGATCTTATAAAATCTGGAGGTGCATTTTCAATTGTTAATTATAACGAATTAGAGAATAGTTTAATTAACTTATTAAAAGATCCAGATAAGTTAAGGGAGTGTGGTAAAATTTCTTCGAACTATGTTGAAAAAAACAGGGGAGCGACTGATACAATTTTAAGAATGGTTAAAATTGACATATAAACGAACTTAAAAGTTTCGCTTTTTGCATGTAAGTTATTAACAATTGTTAGTTTTCGTTAAATTAAATTTGTGAAAACTTCGCTATTTAAAAGATAGAAGCAAATTGATGATTTTAACATCTGTTAATATGTTTATAAGGTATAATTTAACCTAAACTTAATATTTTCAATATATTTGATATCCCAACAAAGTCTACATTTGTATTCTTGTTAATTTTTTAATTTAATTAATATAAACCCAAACCTTAAAACAATTCTATGATGAAAATCTTTAAATCTAAAATTTTAATTTTGGCTTTGATGCTGGTATCTTTTGCATCATTTAGCCAATCGAACGTAAAAGGAGTCCTCGTTGATGCACAAAATGGCGAGGTGCTTATTGGCGCTTCAGTTGTTGTCGATGGTACAACCATTGGTACTGCAACTGCTTTGGATGGTAGTTTTAAAATAACTGTTCCATCCGGAGATCAAAAACTAATATTATCTTATGTGGGATATTTAGAAGTAGTTAAAGATCTTACAGTTACTTCTGGCGAAGAAATTGATTTAGGCAAAATTGCTCTGGATGCAGATGCCGTTAACATTAATGAAGTAAAAGTTGTAGCTTCTATTGCTATTGCAAGAGAAACTCCTGTTGCAATTTCAACCATTAAACCGGCACAGATTGCTGAAAAACTTGGAACGCAGGAATATCCCGAAATTTTAAAATCAACTCCTGGTGTTTATGTAACTAAGCAAGGTGGAGGCTTTGGTGATTCAAGAATTAATATTCGTGGTTTCGATCAAAGAAATACAGCAACCATGATTAATGGTGTTCCTGTAAATGATATGGAAAACGGATGGGTATACTGGTCAAACTGGGCAGGATTAGCTGATGTTACACGTTCAATGCAGGTACAAAGAGGTCTTGGAGCTTCAAAAGTAGCGGTGCCTTCTTTAGGAGGAACCCTTAATATTCTAACTAAGACTACTGATGCTAAAAGGGGAGGAAGTGTTTTCTCATCTGTAGGAGCTGATGGTTATAATAAAATTGGTTTTACATTATCAACTGGTTTATCAGAAGACAATTGGGCTGCTACCATTTCCTTAGCAAAATCAGAAGGCGATGGTTTTGTTGATGGAACAGAGTTTGAGTCTTATTCTTATTTTGTAAATATTTCAAAAAGACTTAATGATAAACATACTTTAGCTTTCTCAATATTTGGTGCTCCTCAATGGCACGGACAAAGATCATCGGATCATTCTATAAAAACATTTGAAGAAGAAGGTATTAAATATAATTCTGATTGGGGTTATAAAAACGGAGAAGTATATTATTTAAGGAAAAACTTTTATCATAAGCCACAGGCTATATTAAACCATTTTTATACTGTGGATGAGTCTACCTTTATTAGTACTGCAATATATGCATCTATTGGTACAGGAGGTGGTACAGGACCTTATGGTAATACGTCACCATTTTATAATAATTTAAGAGAAGGCCAGATTGATTTTGATCAAATTGTTGATGACAACATAGCCGATGGTGGAGTGTTTGGTTCATCATCAATTATGAGGTCTTCAAATAACAATCATCAATGGTATGGTTTATTGACTTCTTACAATAAAGATTTAGGAAACCTTGACATTATGATAGGTGTTGATGGACGTTATTATGTTGGAGAACACTATAGAGAAGTTACAGATTTGTTAGGAGGAGAATTCTATCTTGAAGATGGAGTTGATGTAAATAATTATAGCAAAGTTGTTGGAGTAGGCGATAAAATTGCTTATGCTAATGATGGCCATGTTGCTTGGGGCGGATTATTCGGCCAGGCTGAATATAAAGTTGATAAATTATCATCCTTTGTTGCTTTGTCTATTTCCGATAAGTCGTACAAAAGAGTAGATTATATGAACTACCTTACAGATGATTTAATTAATGAGATTAATAGCAGTGCAGCTCTTGAACAACAATACAGAGACGATCTTGGAGATACAAAATTTATTGAGGCAATGAAAGGCCAGGAATCTGATTGGGTAAACTTCTTAGGCTATATGATTAAAGGTGGTGCAAACTATAACTTAACCGATAATCATAATGTTTTCTTTAATACCGGATATTTCGAGCGTCAACCTGATTTTGATGCAGTTTTTCTTAACTATATAAACCTTATAAACGATCAGGCTGAAAACGAAAGAGTATTTAGTTTTGAATTAGGATATGGTTATAGATCAAGTATCATTACTGCTAATGTGAATGGTTATTACACTAAATGGGGTGATAAAACATTTACAAAATCAATTTCTGAAACAGATCCAGCAACAGGAGATAGAGTATATTATATTGCTAATATTCTTGGTGTTGATGCAGCACATATGGGTGTTGAAATGGATTTCGTTGTTCAACCAATTAAAAAACTTCAGGTAACCGGTTTTGTTTCTGTTGGTGACTGGAGATGGTTAGACGATATTAAAGATGTTGGTATATTTGATGAAGAACAGGTACAGGTTGGTACTATTGACTTATATGTTAAAGATATTCGTGTTGGTGATGCTGCTCAAACAACAATGGCTTTAGGTGTAGATTATGAATTATTAAAAGGCTTAAAATTTGGTGCTGATTATAATTATTATGATAATCTATTCGCTGATTTTGATATTTTGGGTAGAGGAACAGAAGACCCGAGTGGCAAAAATCCTGATTCTTGGGAAATGCCGGCTTATAGCTTAATTGATTTGAACCTTCGTTATGATTTCGAAGTTTCAGATATGAAAGCAACTTTATACGGTAATGTAAACAACCTGTTTGACACAGAATATATATCTGATGCAAATGATGGTGGAAACCATGAATGGAATACCGCAACAGTTTATTATGGTTGGGGTCGTGTTTGGTCAGTTGGTTTAAAAATTAGATTTTAATTAAGAAAACACAATAAATTATGAAAAAAATATTATCACTATTTATTTTATCGGGTTTAATCGTATTTAGTGCGTGCGACCCTATGGAAGACATCTATAACGAAATAGATGCAGATAGAGAACCTGTAAATGCAGAAGTTTCTTACACATTTACTGCTGATGATTATGCTGCAGCCTCTGAATATGCAATAAAAGATGCTGTTACTGTTGAAGATACAGCAAATGCTGAAGATATTGAAGATATGGAAGCATTTAATATGTATTATACTGCAGAAACATATGTTCCTTATGTGCTTACGGATATGTATGATGTTTTAAATGATGGCTCAGTTGCCACAGTTACATATGATAATTACATTGGAGGATTAGACTATTTAGATAATTTCGGTAGTGCAGATGCATATGAATTAGTAACTGCAGATTATGATGCAATGGGAGAAGGTGAAGATGAACCAGGAGAGTGGGATAATTTTTCAAGCTCTTGTTCTCCGGAAGATTATTTACCTGATTGGTTATTAACTAAATATCCTTCTGCAGTAGCTGATGACATGGTTGCTATAACATATGCCTATTATAGTGGAGGAGTTGTTGACCTAACCGATTATTACAGTTTTGACGGAACTGAATGGGCTCCTGTTTCTGGGGTATACGTTCTTACAGACGATGATTATGATGAAATGGGTGCTCCTGGGGCCTATAGTAATTTTGCATATTATGAAGGTGATGGCCCAGAATATTATTTACCTGCATTCTTAGAGGATACGTACACATATGCACAAGCTGGAGATATTAAGGTTATTGTATATAATTTCTACGAAGGTGGAGGTGTTACGAGTATATGTGCAAAAGAATATCATTTTGATGGCTCAGAATGGACAGAATATGATGCTATAATTGAAACAACAAATCAGTTTATTCATAATGGAACAGGTTGGGTGTTTGATCCAACAGAAACAATAACTATGTCAAATAGTGATTTCCAAATTGTTGTTGATTATGTTGGAGCAAATATAAGTGTTGATTATGTTGATTCTTATGGAACTGCCGAATCTTATTATGGAGCAGGTGCATATTATGGTAACTTTGACTTGAGAGCAGGTAAATGGGATGCTGAAGTATTTAATAGCTGGGAAGAGGCAATTGAAGACGCCCTAGGAACAGCATTGCTTCCTATATTATATCCAAGTGCAACATTACAAGTTAATGGTGTAGATATGTATTATAGAGTAATATTTGCGACGTACAGTGGTGCTGCAGCTGATTATGCAATGAAGTTTCAGGTTACAAAAGCTGGTCCGGATCCGGAATTTACATTAGATGAAGGTCCAATTTTACAGTAATTTATTTTTATTATATTTAGAAAGGGGCAATTTGCCCCTTTTTTTAACTTTAAGTACAACGGACATTTCTACCTGTCGGCAGACAGGCTTGTCCGTTGATTTAGGGTGTATTGTATAATGATTATAAGATAAAGCTATGAAAACAAAAATATTTGTATTACTGGGTTTGTTAATTATTTCTTTTGCATGTAAAAACGCCGATAATAATAACATAAATTCAGAGCAACCATACGTAGTTATGCTATCAGTGGATGGTTTCCGATGGGATTATCCTGAAAAAGCAAATACTCCTAATTTGGATTATATTGAAGAAATTGGTGTTCGGGCCGAGGCAAGTATTCCTTGTTTTCCAACCAAGACTTTTCCAAATCATTATTCAATGGCTACAGGTTTATATCCTGACAATCATGGGATAATTTTGAATAGTTTCTATGCTCCTGATATTGATAAATATTATTCAATAGGAAACAATGAGGCTGTAACCGATTCTGAATTCTATTTTGGAGAACCTGTTTGGGTAACAGCAGAAAAACAGGGAATTAAAAGTGCATCCTATTTTTGGGTTGGATCCGAGGCGCCACATGATAGTATTTTTCCTACTTATCATTATGCTTATAATGGTTTAGTCCCTTTCGAAGAAAGAATTGACGGAGTTATTGAATGGCTTAAATTACCTGAAAGTGAAAGACCTCATTTAATTTTATGGTATATCCAGGAGCCTGACAGTAAAGGCCATGATGTTGGGCCAGACCATCCGGAAATTGTTATAATGCTTGAGTATTTAGATAGCTTAGTCGGTGTGTTTAATAGGAAAGTAGCAGAATTGCCTATTGCCGATAAAATTAATGTAATTATTACTTCAGATCATGGAATGGGAGAAATAAGTAAAGATAGGGTTGTTTATTTGTACGATTTAATTCATAAAGATTGGTGTGAACATATCGACGGAGGGAATCCTGCATACACAATTGATGTAAAAGAAGAATATTACGATACTATATATAATATATTGTCGACAACAGAAAATATTACTGTTTGGAAAAAGAACGATGTTCCTGAAAGATTGCACTATGGTTCGAGTGAACGCGTAAAAGATTTTGTTGTGGTAGCTGATAGTAGTTGGAGTTTATTGAAATCATCCAAAAGGAAAAGTTATTCGGGAGGCACACATGGTTATGATAATATGAATAAGGATATGCATGCTATTTTTTATGCTTACGGGCAGGCATTTAAAGAAGGACATAAACATCATGCAATAAATAACATCGACCTATATCCTCTAATTTGTGAAATCCTTGAACTTGAACCGGCAAAAGTTGATGGCAAACTGGAAAATACCTCTGAAATGTTAAAAGAGTAATTTTTCTGATTTTTCATTCAAATTATTATAAAAATTAACTGTTTCGTTCTAGTTTAGAAAAAAGCGGCATAAATATTTTTGTGTTTCTTAGAGTCTTGGTTCCGAAAGTTTTCGGGATAGTGGCTGAAAATTATTGCCACCAAGATACTAAAACACAAAGATTCACTAAAATTAAACCAGAATCGCTATTATTTATAACAACCAGCAAATTAGCGACTTAACAGCTACAGGATAGTGGTTAATATCTATGTTAATAAATTTTATTTTATCCAAAACCCTTCTAAAATTGATGTTCTTGATGTTATTAACAATCCTTGTGAAGATTAAAATTAAACATAATTTTTAATTCTGAATTTTTTTCCTTATGGTGCTATAATCCTTTAATAACAAGGCTTACAGTGATTTATACAAATCGTTAATAACTATTAAGAAATGTTGAAAAGTACGAATACAAACTCCTTGCCCAAACTTATAAGTATGCTTAATTTAGCATTACCTTTTCTGAAAGTGTTACAAAAACATAATCGATTAATCATAAACTTATTATAAATCTGCTTTAAATGGATGTAAAAGGAATGGCGACGGATGAAAAAACAACCAGGGTTTCGCAAGAAAAAATATCCCGAAAGCTTTCGGGACAAAGAACATATACTTTTGATGAGGCTTTTAAAAGCTCAAAAGAGTATTTTGGTGGGGATGAACTTGCTGCTCGTGTTTGGGCAAACAAATATGCATTAAAAGATTCGTATGGTAATTTATTTGAAATAAATCCAATTGAAATGCATAGAAGACTTGCAAAAGAAATTGCAAGAATTGAAAATCGCTATTCAAACCCAATGAGTGAAGAAAAAATTTATGGGCTTTTAAAAGATTTTAAATACATTATTCCTCAGGGAGGTCCAATGTCGGGTATTGGAAATAAATACCAGATTGCTTCATTATCGAATTGTTTTGTTATTGGACATAAAAATCCTGCTGATTCTTATGGTGGAATTATGAAAATAGATCAGGAACAGGTGCAATTAATGAAACGTCGTGGTGGTGTTGGCCATGATTTATCACATATACGCCCACAGGGGAGTCCCGTATTAAATAGTGCACTTACTTCTACAGGAGTCGTTCCATTTATGGAAAGATATTCAAACTCGACTCGTGAGGTTGCTCAGGATGGACGAAGAGGAGCACTTATGCTTAGTATTTCAAGTAAACATCCTGATGCAGAAAAATTTATTGATGCAAAACTTGAAACAGGAAAAGTTACCGGTGCAAATATTTCTGTACGAATTGATAATGAATTTATGCAGTCGGTAGTAGAAAAGAAACCATATACTCAGCAGTATCCAGTTGAGTCAACAGAGCCAACTTTTAAACAAACTACTGATGCCGGGAAAATATGGAAAAAAATCGTACATAATGCATGGAAATCTGCAGAGCCGGGTATTTTATTTTGGGATACAATAATAAATGAATCAGTAGCAGATTGTTATGCGGACTTGGGATATAAAACAGTTTCTACAAATCCTTGTGGCGAAATTCCTCTTTGCCCTTACGATAGTTGTAGATTATTAGCAGTTAACTTATATAGCTATGTGGAAAATCCATTTACTACGGATGCAAAATTTAATTTTGAACTATTCAAAGAACATGTGGGTTATGCCCAAAGAATAATGGATGATATTATTGATCTTGAGTTAGAAAAAATTGATGCTATTTTAAGTAAAATCGAACGCGATCCTGAAGATTATGAATTTAAAATGGTTGAAGATAAGCTTTGGAGAAATATTCGAACAAAAGCTGTAGAAGGAAGAAGAACAGGTGTAGGTATTACAGCCGAAGGTGATATGTTGGCTGCTTTGGGTTTGCGTTATGGAAGTGAAATTGCTGTTGATTTTTCAGAAGAAGTTCATAAAACAATAGCTTTAGCGGCATATCGTTCGTCTGTTGATATGGCTAAAGAGCGTGGAGTTTTTGAGATATATGATGTTCAGAAAGAAAAGGATAATCCTTTTATTTTAAGATTAAAAGAACAAGATGAGCAACTATATGCTGATATGGTTCAGTACGGAAGAAGAAACATTGCTTTATTAACTATTGCACCAACAGGTACTACAAGTTTGATGACTCAAACTACATCTGGTATTGAGCCAGTATTCATGCCTGTGTATAAGCGAAGAAGAAAAGTTAATCCAAACGATTCGGATACAACAGTTTCATTTATCGATGAATTAGGAGATTCATGGGAAGAATATAATGTATTTCACCACAAGTTTATAGATTGGTTAAATATTAATGGTTACAAGCCCGAAGAAATAAAAACCATGTCTGATGATGAGATTGAAGCAATTATCGAAAAAACTCCATATTATAAAGCAACATCAAATGATGTTGATTGGGTTAGTAAAGTGAAAATGCAAGGCAGAATACAAAAGTGGGTTGATCATTCAATTAGTGTAACTATTAATTTGCCGGAAGATGCTACGGAAGAGCTGGTAGGACAACTATATGTCACAGCTTGGGAGAATGGATGTAAAGGAGTCACTGTTTACAGAGAAGGTTCCCGGACGGGAGTTTTAGTTTCAAATAAAAAAGGAAAGAAAGCAGGAGAGCAATCTACTAATAGACGTCCAAAAGTATTAAAGGCAGAAATAATTCGATTTAATAATAATGACGAAAAATGGATTGCTTTTGTTGGTATAAAGGATGACAGTCCATACGAAATTTTTACAGGATTGGCCGATAAAGAGATGTTTCCGATTCCGGAATCAATAAAAAAAGGAGAAATCATAAAAGTTAAAGATAGAGAAGGTAAGAGTCGTTATGATTTCCAATACATAGACAAATATGGTTATGAAAATACTATGGGAGGATTATCTCATATGTTTCAAAAAGAATTTTGGAATTATGCTAAATTAATTTCCGGAGTATTACGTCACGGAATGCCTATTCCTTATGTTGTTAATTTGGTTCAGTCATTAAGATTAGATAGCGAAACGATAAATACCTGGAAAAATGGTGTTGAACGTGCATTAAAAAGATACATTCCTGACGGAACAAAACCAAAAATGGGAACAAAATGCCAGGAATGTGGATCAGAAAGCGTTGTATATCAAGAAGGATGTTTAATTTGTCAGGATTGTGGACATTCAAAATGTGGATAAAAGTTTACTGTTAGTATTTATAATGAGAGCCTAAACAGGCTGGATTAATAAAAACCCGGGTTTAACCCGGGTTTTTCGTTTTAGAAAAGACTAAGTGTTGTAAAAGATAATTTTGAATTTCATAAAGAAGCTTTTATACCTTATTTTTGCTTTATAAATTCATCAATAATAAAATTAATATATTATGGCAAATAAAATGAAAGCTCTTGTAAAATCTAAACCTGAAAAAGGTTTGTGGATGGAAGAGGTTGATATCCCTGAAGTTGGAGTTAACGATATTCTTATTAAAGTTAAAAAATCAGCTATTTGCGGAACTGATTTGCATATATACCGCTGGGATGAGTGGTCGCAAAATACAATTAAAACACCTATGACTATTGGCCATGAATATGTTGGAACAGTGGCTGAAATGGGTGTGGGAGTTACGGGATTTGAAGTTGGCGAAAGAATTACAGGCGAAGGACATATAGCATGTGGTCATTGTAGAAATTGTCGTCGCGGACGTAAACATGTCTGTGAAAATACTGTTGGAATAGGTGTTAACAAAAATGGCTCATTTGCAGAATATGTTGTTGTTCCTGCATCTAATGTTATGAAAATGAATCCGGCTATTCCTGATGAAATGTTAGCTATCATGGATCCGTTTGGAAATGCTACACATACAGCTCTTTCATGGTCGTTGATAGGAGAAGATGTACTGGTTACGGGTGCCGGCTTAATTGGTAGCATGTGTGTTGCTATAGCTAAATTTGCAGGAGCACGCTATGTTGTTGCAACAGAGACTAATGAATATAGAATAGAACTTGCAAAAAAAATGGGTGCTACAAGAGTAGTTAATCCATTGAAAGAAAATCTTGGTGATGTTGTAAAAGAACTTGGGATGGTTGGTTTTGATATTGGACTGGAATGTTCGGGTTCGCCACATGCATTTAACGATATGCTGGATCATATGTATAACTCCGGTAAAATATCATTGCTGGGAATACTGCCTCCAAAAACAGGAATTAATTGGGATAAAGTAATTTTTAAAGGACTTACTTTAAAAGGAATTTATGGTAGAGAAATGTTTGAGACATGGTATCAGATGGAACAAATGTTACATTCCGGATTAGACTTAAGCCCAATGATTACGCATCAATTCCCAATTAATGAATTTGAAAAGGGATTTGAAATTATGGATGAAGGAAATTGCGGTAAAGTTATTTTGAACTGGGAGTAAAATATTATTATCATGAATAACAGAAAAGTAAGAGTACGTTTTGCGCCAAGCCCTACAGGGCCACTACATATGGGAGGAGTCAGAACAGCATTATTTAATTATCTTTTTGCAAAGAAAAATAATGGACGATTTATTCTAAGAATAGAAGATACAGATCAAACCAGGTATGTGGATGGAGCTGAAGATTATATCGTAGAGTCGTTGAGGTGGTGTGGAATTGAAATAGATGAAGGTATAGAAGAAGGAGGTGCTTATGGTCCGTATCGTCAGTCAGACAGAAAAGAAATATATAAGGAGTTTGCAGAAAGGTTGGTAAATTCAGAAAATGCATATTATTCGTTTGATACTGCCGAAGAATTAGAAGTAATGCGTGAAAAACTGAAAGCAGAGAAAAGTAGTGTTCAACAATATAATGCTATTACCAGAAGCAATATGAAAAACTCTCTTACTTTATCCGAAGACGAAACAAATAAACTTCTGGATGATGGAGCCCCTTTTGTAATAAGGTTTAAAATGACTGAAAATGAGGAGGTAATCGTTGAAGATCTTATTCGGGGAACTGTTAAAGTAAACACTGATCAATTAGATGATAAAGTCCTTTTTAAATCGGATGGGATGCCAACATATCATTTGGCTAATATTGTTGACGATCATTTAATGAAAATTTCACATGTAATCAGGGGTGAGGAGTGGCTTCCTTCATTGCCATTGCATGTTATGTTGTATAGAGCATTTGGTTGGGAAGAAACGATGCCTGATTTTGCTCATCTTCCACTATTGTTAAAACCCAGTGGTAAAGGAAAGTTAAGTAAGCGAGATGGTGATGCATTAGGTTTTCCTGTGTTTCCGCTTGAATGGACTGATCCTAAAACAGATGAAGTTTCAAGAGGTTATCGTGAAGATGGATATTTCCCCGAAGCTTTTGTTAATATGTTAGCATTATTAGGTTGGAATCCGGGAACGGAAAAAGAAATTATTTCAATGAGAGAGCTTATTTCTTCTTTTGATTTATATAAAGTGCATAAAGCCGGAGCTAAATTTGATCATGAGAAAGCCAAGTGGTTTAACCATAAATATCTTGTTGGAAAATCAGATGAGAAATTGGCAAGAGCATATCAGCTTATTTTAAGAGAAAAAGGAGTTAATGTTGATGATAGTTTTGTAATTAAAGTTGTAAAGTTGATTAAAGAGCGAGCTAACTTTGTATTTGAATTTTGGGATCAGTCTTTTTTCTTGTTTCAGGCTCCAAATGAATATGACCAGAAAGTTGTTAAGAAACGCTGGAAAGAAAACACTCCTGGATTACTATCGGAATTAAAAGAGCAATTAGAGAAGCTGGAAACTTTTGATCATGAAAGTATGGAAAAAGAAATTCAGGATTTTCTCGAAGGAAAAGAAATTGGAATGGGACAAATAATGAATCCATTCAGATTAACATTGGTAGGTGCCGGAATTGGCCCGGGAGTATTTGAAATTGCTGAATTATTAGGTAAAGAAGAAACCTTAAAAAGATTGCAAGCTGGTATAATTAATATAAAAAGGGAGTAATACAATACTTAAAGTGAACTAAAGTTTAAAGCCTGCCTGACGGCAGTCAGGTTCTGAGTTTTTAGTTCAAAGTTTGTTAAATGGTTTACTAGGTTACTTGTATTTTTTACTTAAAAACATAAGTTAGACTAATGCCGTATCAAAGGAGTTTTCGTAAAATTCGAAATATAATTTATGTGGGATTGTACTAAAGCATCCCTAAGTTTCGAGCTATAAATTATAAATGGAATACTAAACCATTCATCGAAACGACTTGGGATGCGCAGGAAGATAAATTTCATGTAGAATTTAGAAAATTCATTTGTGACGGTGAGTTCACCGCCTTTCGGCAGTTCATGTTACTTTTTTGTGTAGGAGACAAAAAAGTATATAATATAAATACTCGTAACGAAAATAAGTACTTAGGAATCCCAAACTTTAGGTACTGAGTAGTAAAAAAAGAATAAAATTATATGATGTATAATGAATTTTTCTGAAAATGTGTTTTTGAATTTTCATGCACATCAGCAGATGCCAGCTGAAAATGAAATTGTTATACAAAGTTTATTTTTACAAAATGATCTTATCACTAAAAATAGTGATAAGATTTTTTTTACAGCAGGTTTACATCCCTGGCATGCTGATCAATTATCGGAAAGCAAAATTATAGAGCGTTTAGAGACGTTATTACAAAATAAATCAATAATTGCTATTGGAGAAACTGGTTTGGATAAATTAAAGGGGGTGGATTGGGAAACTCAAAAAAAAGTTTTTAGAGCTCATATTGAGATTGCTGATAAATACAATTTACCTTTAATAGTACATTCAGTTAAGGCACATAATGAAGTTTTAAAGTTGAAAATTGAATCAAAATCTAAAATTCCCTGGGTAATACATCATTTTAACGGGAGTAAGCAAATGGCAATGGATTTTATTAATCATGGATTTTATTTATCGCTATGTAATCATATAAATAATTCCGGTTCAAAATTAAGTGGCTATCTTGGTGAATTACCTGTCAATAGAATTTTTCTTGAAACAGATGATTTTAATATTGATATTAAGGATTTATATTCTGTAGCAGCAAAAAAGTTTAATATGAATATTGAGAATTTTAAAAAACAATTAATTAATAATCTTAATAGTTTATTGAATGGGTAGTGAATACTGGCAAGAGCGAACAGAATTGTTAATTGGAAAAGACAAAGTTAAGATACTTAAAAATTCTCATGTTCTGGTTGTTGGATTAGGTGGTGTAGGGGCTTATGCTGCAGAAAGCCTTTGCCGTGCAGGAATTGGAGAACTTACCATTGTTGATGGCGATTTTTTACATCTCTCTAATAAAAACAGGCAGCTTGTAGCTTTAGAAAGTACAATGAATAAACCTAAAGCCGAAGTTGTTGGTAAAAGACTTCTTGATATAAATCCTAAGTTAAAGCTAAATATTATTCAGGAATATATTAAAGATGATCGAATGATTAAGATTTTAGATAAACCATTCGATTATGTTGTTGATGCAATTGATACCTTATCTCCCAAAGTTTTATTAATATATCATAGTTTACAAAAGGGTTTAAAGATTGTTAGCTCGTTAGGGGCTGGGGGGCGTTTGGATCCAACAAAAGTAACTATTAAAGATATTTCAAAATCATATAATTGCCGATTAGGATTATTTTTAAGAAAACGATTACGAAAACTAGGGATATCAAAAGGATTTAAAGTAGTTTTTTCTGAAGATAAAGCCGATGGAAATGCGGTAATAGTTGATGAGCCAGGAGAAAATAAAAAATCTACTGTTGGAACAATATCTTATATGCCACCAATTTATGGCTGCTTTTGTGCATCTGTTGTTATTAGGGATTTAATCGAGAAGTAATTACTTATTAATCAAGCTTTTCCAAAGTTTTAAAACTTTGGAAAAGATATTGTAAATGTTAGTTATTTTTTTTACTCCAGGAATCCCGTAAAGGAACAGTTCTGTTGAAAACCATGTTGTCTGGTTTTGAGTCTCTTCTGTCCACACAGAAATAGCCTAATCGTTGGAATTGATATTTTGATTCCGGTTCAGTATCTTTCAAGCTAGGTTCTAATTTGCATCCATTAAGAACTTTTAAAGAATCAGAGTTAATAAATTCTTTAAAATCTTTTTCTTTATGTCCTGCAGGATCTTCATCATTAAATAAACGATCATATAATCGAACTTTAGCATCAATAGCATGCTTAGAAGAAACCCAATGTAATGTACCTTTAACTTTACGTTTGCTAGCTTCAGAGCCACTGCCACTTTTCGAATCAGGATCGTAAGTACAACGAAGTTCAGTAATGTTACCCTTATCATCTTTAATTACTTCTTCGCACTTAATAATATATGCTGCTTTTAAGCGAACTTCTTTGTCAGGTGCTAAACGGAAAAATTTCTTAGGAGCATCTTCCATAAAATCATCCTGTTCAATAAAAATCTCACGTGAAAATGGCATCTCGCGAGTTCCCATGCTTTCATCTTCCGGATTATTTTCAATTCTAAGCCATTCTTCTTTATCCTCAGGATAATTAGTAATAACTATCTTTAATGGATTTAAAACAGCCATAACACGTGGAGCTATTTTATTTAAATCATCGCGTAAGCTATGTTCCAATAAAGCTACATCAATTACATTATCGCGTTTAGCAACTCCTATTGTATCGGCAAACTTTCTGATTGATGCTGGAGTAAACCCTCTTCTTCTAAGCCCGGAAATTGTTGGCATTCGTGGATCATCCCAACCAGATACCAGATTCTCTTGAACCAACTCAAGAAGTTTTCGCTTACTCATTATCGTATAACTTAAATTTAAACGAGCGAATTCAATCTGTCGTGGCCTAATAGTGCCTTCAGTATATAGATGATTTAGTAACCAATCGTATAATGGGCGATGTACTTCAAACTCCAAAGTACAAACCGAATGAGTTATACTTTCAATATAATCAGACTGCCCGTGTGCAAAATCATACATCGGGTATATACACCATTTATTTCCCGAACGATGATGTTCCTTATGTAATATCCTGTAAATTATAGGATCACGCATGTGCATATTTGGTGATACCATATCAATTTTTGCTCTTAAAACCCGTTTGCCGTTTTTAAATTCTCCATTTTTCATTCGGGTGAAAAGATCTAGATTTTCTTCAACGGAACGGTTTCTGTATGGACTTTCAATTCCTGCTTGTGTGGGTGTTCCTTTTTGTTTGCTGATTTCTTCAGAAGCCTGATCATCAACGTATGCGAATCCGGTGTTGACTAACTTTAAGGCCCATTCGTACAATTGATCAAAATAATCTGAAGTGAACCTGGCTTCGCCCTCCCAGTTAAATCCGAGCCAATTAACATCTTCTTTTATTGATTCAACGTATTCAACTTCTTCTTTTTCAGGATTGGTATCATCAAATCGCAGGTTTGTTTTTCCATTGTATTTTTGAGCAAGACCGAAATTTAAACAGATTGATTTTGCATGGCCAATATGTAAATATCCGTTTGGTTCAGGAGGGAAACGGGTACATACCACGCTATTGTTTTTGTTGTTTTTTAAATCTTCTTCAATAATACTTTCAATAAAGTTTAAAGATTTTCTTCCTTCTGTTTCTTTGTTTTCAGCGTTCATCTAGAATCAATTTATAATTTCGGTCGTTATTTTTTTGAACTTACAAAAGTACAGGATTTTATCCAATGCTGTATATATTGTATTAAAAAATATGTAAAACTGATTTTATAAACTTAAATTTGAAATGAATTAATATTTTGAAACGAATGGGACTGATAAAGATTGAAAATATGGAGTTTTACGCGTATCATGGGCATTTTAAAGAAGAACAGATTGTAGGAAACCGTTTTCTTGTAGATTTAGAGATTGAAACAGACATGCAGGTTCCTGCAAAATCAGATGATCTGGATGACGCATTAAATTATCAGGTGGCATATAGTATTGTTAAGGAAGAGATGCAAATAAAATCGCATCTGTTAGAACATATTGCCGGTCGAATATTAGATTCTTTATACCATAATTTTAGTACTATTAAAAAAGCCACGGTTAAAGTTTCTAAAATGAATCCACCTATGGGAGGTAAGATGGATTGTGTTAGCGTAACTCTTAGCCGCTAGAATTTGGTTGTTAGCTTTTGGCTAAAAGCTAAGAGCTAATTGCTAAAAGCTTTCTAAACAAGGCAAAACAGTGAAAAAATAACTGAAAGGCAGAAAAAAAGATAATTAAGTTAAAGTTTGTAGATTTTTTTCTATTTTTGCTGTCCAAATAAAAACGGTCGCGTGGCCGAGTGGCTAGGCAGCGGTCTGCAAAACCGTCTACGGCGGTTCGAATCCGCCCGCGACCTCAATTAGAAACTATAAAGCGCAGAAAATAAAGATGTATTTTCTGCGTTTTTTTATTTTGAAAGCAATTTATGCGGATTGAAAATGAAATTGTTTATATATATTTAATGTATTAAATTACATCATTGAAATAATAAAAAGGTTTTATCTAAAAATTAAATGAAATGCGAAAAGTTAGTCTAATATTTTTAATTAGTAGTTTATTATTCGGTTGTGTAAATACAAAGCTTACCGTATCATGGACACAGGAAAACATACAAGCAAAAGAGTATAAAAATCTGGGCGTTAATGTTATGTTTCCTTCTGACCCTAACAGGTTATTGGTAGAAGAATCTATCACATCTGAATTCAATAAATCGGGAGTAAATTCAACAATAACTTTTTATTCTTTCCCTTTGGCAGGGAAAAAAGATATTGTTAAAAATTTGAATTATGAACCGGGGGAGCTTAAAAAGCTAATAGTAGAAAAAATTAAAGCAAATAAAATAGATGCCTTGCTTATTGTTACTCTTCTTGATGCAAAGCAAGAAGAGCGTTATGTTAAAAAGGGGATTGCTTTTACTGCATACTATGACCCTACATATCCGGTTTATAATCAAACATATTACGATTATTATTCATATGTTTATAATACAACCTATTCTACAGGGTACTATACTACAGAAACTACCTACTTTGTTGAAACAAATTTATATGATATTGAAACTGAGAAATTGCTCTGGACAGCACAAACTCAAACCGAAAATATGAGTTGCCTGGCAGAAGAAGCAAAACAGTTTGCAAAAATTATTGTTAAGGATATAATTGAAAAGGATGTTTTAATTGTCAAGTAATACCGATTGCATTTCAAAATGTCATACTTGTTCATCTATTCAGATTCCAAGTACTCCTTTGAAATTGCATTGGCATTAATAATTCTAATTTTCAAAATACCATTATTTTATACGTCATTTTGAAAAAGGATTTGGTATAATTTGCATTTAGGTGTAGAAGTAAACAATAAATTAAAATAAAGACTAATTAAACAATTTAATACTCGATATCTATTATTTTCGGATACAGGGAACAGTATAGTTAGAATATATCTTATATTTAATTATGCTTTTTCATTTTTTTGAGAAATAAATTTCCCAACCAAAATAGCAATGATAATGGTTAAATATAGCTGTCCGACAACACCAAATGTGATAGAATGTAGCCTGGCTAAATCTGAAATCGGTGAAATATCTCCATAGCCAATTGTTGTTTGAGTAATAAAACCATAATATATAAAATCCGAGAAGCTTTCATTTACAGTATTTGAAAAAGAGTAAGCAGTTTCTGAGATTCTATTAATTAAAGCTGCCAATATGCTATTACTTAATCCTATTAGTAAGTAAGCATTAATTGATTCCAGAATTACAACACTGTTTACTACTTTGCTTTTAGCAACTTGAAAAATCAGTTTGTAAACTATCACTAAAAAGAAGATAAAAATAATAACAGTTGCAAATATGTATATGAGTGTATTGTCAGTTATGTGGTCTGATATTAATCGAATTACAATTATTCCCAAAGCAAAATATAACAAGCGATTATTTATTGTTTTTACAGAAAATGCTGCAACCAAAAAAACTATGCTAAAGAAAAAACTGTTAATAGCACTTATAATTATATCATCCTTGATTAAAAAGTTGAGAGATATCAAAAGTATAATGCATATTATGAGAATTTTATGATAATATGAATCTAAAATTTTTTTAAGCATAGAATAACTTATTATGATTATCAGATTGATTTCCTATAATTTAAAAGAAGGTGCTAAGCGGCTATGTCTTATAGACTTTTCAGCAATTTTTAAAAGGTATTTAATTTATAAATAAACCCTTGCCTGCGACAGGCAGGCGCTAAGCACCTAATATTCAAGGATAATAACAAATTATAAAATATGGATTAGGTATATAATCCGATAGTCATATAACTTATTATTAATCCATTAAAAATCTATATTTTCTTAAACAAATAAATTTAAGCAAAAATTTTTCTTAAACAAACACCTAACACGTATTTGAAATTAATGTATTGGATTTGCATTACTTAAAGCTATTTTAAACTAGAGCTTTTAAAAATTACAATTTGGGTCATGCAAGTAATATGAACTGCCGAAAGGCAGTGAACTCACCGTCACAGATAAAGTTGCTAAAATCTACAATTTTTTTTTCTTCATCTAATTCCTCTATTCATATTATTTAATAATTTGAGATTCTAAAAGAGTTTTTACCAGTGTTTTTGCATACTGTTTAGATGCTGATTCGTATGAAGATGGATCTGTGATTGAAGATTGACCAGACCACACGATAGCATCTTCTTTTGTAGAAGCAGAAGTGTCAAATAACCGGGTTTCCAGCACATAAGACTTTTGCGTGCGATAGTAATCCGGAGTGTAGGTATAAGAATAACCCGTATGAATATACCTTCTGGATCTATAAGTAACAGGATAATAGGTATTTGTTCCACTTTCATAAATCTCCTGTGTATTAATATCGACCAGTGAGGAAACTAAAACTGCATCGTAATTACCGGATTTAATCCTTGATTCAATTTGCTCTTCAGTTAGTTCTGTCATATTTTTAATAGGAGGAAAGAGTATTAAACTATTGCTGGCAGTGATACCTTCTTCTTTTAGCATTTCGACAATCGTGTTTTCAAAAATGGAACGGGCTGCCAGGTTTTTAGAAATACCAATGACCAGAATATTTTCAAAATGTTTTCCCTGATAGTTTTCTTTAACCCAGGTGTAATTCATTGTAGATGCGCATGACCATAAAAATAACATAGCGATCATGATCAAAATAATTCTATTTTTCATAATGTTAAGTTTTAGTAACACAATTAAATATTTATTTCTCGTTATAATCTGGTAATTCTTATTTGTAAATTTATGAAAATTTACAAAACCTTTTTTCATAAATTTATTTAATTCTATTTTGAATTCTTGGTTTCCTTTTCTCCTTTTCTGATAAAAAAAATACTGAGTGAGATGAGAAAAATAGAACCAGGAACCAATCCCATTTCCCAGTTGTAATGTCCTTTGCTTTTAAAGACTTGTTCCACAAACATTAATACCAGATATGTAAGCATTGTTTCCCAAAGAATCAGTTTTAATTCTGTAAAGTTTTTTACATGTAACCAATTTGGAGTTATACTATCCAGTACAGTTGAAAGCTTAGATTCCGGAAGAAAAAGTTGGGAAAATCCCAATGAAAAGATAATAAAGAGAAAGCCAAAGAGAAACAAATCTAATGCGTGCAACAGTTTAAGACCCGGAGCAGACTCAGTACCCATCTCACCTAAAGCTATACCCATTATCCCTGTGCAGGTATTATAAATTCCAATTCCTATAAAAATCAAAGCAATTAACTGGGAAAAAATAATAGGAAGTGCTACAACAATTTTATAATATAGTTTCATGATCGTTTGTTGTTAAAATGTTTTCGTAATACCAGATATTGAATTTAATAAATAAAACCAATATTTATTCCCAATGATGAAAATTCAGGTACAGAAGAGGTTTTAAATGCATAATTATACTTTATGCTTAGCAAAATATCTGCATCTAAGGGACCTGGAATCGCAAATCCTATTTCGGGAGCAAATCCAAATTGCCAGCCATTATTAGTTTCTGTCCATATTGAGTAATCTTTCTTTGTTTCTACATAATATGGACCTATTCCGAAACCAGTATAAAAACTTAAGCCTTTTGATGAAAGAGTAAAGTATTTATAACCTGAGACTAATAATGGATAAGCATTAATATATCGGTACTGAGTTGTTGAAGTTGTTCTTGTTTCATTTACAAATGTACCTTTTTCAGATTCATAGAAAACAGTCCAGGCTCCACTTACTCCAACATAAATTTCATCAGCTACCTCCCATCGACCTTCCATGCTAAAACCCCGAAAACTGTATTTACTAATAAAGTCATTAGTTTCACCAAGTGCTATGGATGTATTATAATTTATCACAAAATCCCCTTGTGCATAAGCATGAGAACCAATAGCAAATGCTATATATAATCCTAAAAATAAAATTAATTTTTTCATATTATTGGATGTTTAAATAAGGTGAATTATAGAATGCTTTATCAATTTGATCTGAAAGAACTTTTTCATTTGTTTTAGAGCTTTCACGTAGCAGTCCATCAATGCCGGCAACCCATACAACATCTAGATTCTTATTTACGGTATCAATAGAGTGGTAATCAACCATTTCAAGAATTACCGTACCTACTGAGAAACTATAAGCAACGGGTATATATCCCCAATAATAATCGTACCAATAGCCTGACCAGTAAGGATAATATCCATCCCACCATGGATACCAGGGGTAATATCCTCCATATGTAACTTTTACAACTAATACTTGCGAAAATAAAACAAGATCAGGTTGATTAAATTCGTCAATGGTATCCAAACGATTATAACCCAGAGTTGTCATGTTTTCTTCTACAAGTTCTAAGATAAGGTCACTATCATTTATGGAAATGGTGTCATTATTATCCGGATCGTCTCTGTCAATAATATATCCTAAGGAATCGGGCATAAAATAAGTCATCGGACTATTATTGTCCCAAAATTCAGGACTATAATTTGTTGTTACAAGGTCGAGATCAGAATAATATTCAGGTCCGCCAGGGTAACAACCATATGCCAGGATAATTATTCCTGACAAAATAATAAAATAGTTTATTTTTTTTTGCATAATCGAAATTTTTTAAAATTTTACATTTTATGTTAGAATGAAGAAAGGACTTACTCTGACTGTTTCCCAAGTCGGAATACTAAACCTCCACCAACGTCTCCCTGAATGATCTCAGATCCTGCACTTACAGTGGTTCCTGAACCACCGGATCCGAAATAGAAACCGAAACCGCCCCATTGAACAGGCATAAGCATTCGAGCATGTAAACGGATTCCTATTTTATCATTTATATAATATTTTAATCCAATTTGTCCGATTAAAGAAAATCTTACCTGATCATCAACTTCGTTGGTTCTTGCATTAAAATGGACAACTCCTAAAGATATACCCCCAAATGGTACGAGATTTCCCTTCGGCAATTGTTTAAGAAATCCCAGTTGGTACCAATCCATGTTTACATCATAACGTTCGTACCAGTCTTCAAAAATGCCATATTCCCAAACATCTATTGTGGTTGGTTGCCTCATATATTCAAGTTGAACGGCTGTGGCCCTTGGAGTATTTATATTCATGGCTATTCCATAATTGGCACTTTCGTGAAATTTCACCTGTCCATCGTGGAATAGAACTTTTCCACCCCATTGAAAACTTGAATAAGGTATAATTTCTATGTTTTGTGTATATCCAAAATATACACTACATAAAGCAAAAAGTACGGTAAAAATAATTTTATGTTTCATGCTTAGTTTAATTTATTAGTTTACACTTTATTCTTTGTTAAAGAAATAAAACAATATATTAACATAAAGTTAATGAAATTGTTTAGTAATATCCTAATTAGCATTAGCTTTTTTCTCTTCTTTTCCAACTCCAATAGGGATCCCTGCACAGATGTAAATAGACGAGTTTAGTTGTTTAGATTCTGAGTTGTCCTTAAGAATGTCTACCATACCATAATAATAGCGGACTCCCAGATTAACACCATGCCCTTTGTACAGACGATATCCTAATCCCACTGTTATCCCGGCATCTATACGTTTGTATTGATCAGTAACATTGTT
This sequence comes from Bacteroidales bacterium, assembly GCA_021108325.1. Classification (GTDB taxonomy): domain Bacteria; phylum Bacteroidota; class Bacteroidia; order Bacteroidales; family UBA12077; genus UBA12077. The sequence goes on from JAIORB010000027.1 coordinate 82,890, forward strand.
TTTAAACGCAACATCGCTTTTGTCAGTTATATCAACACTAAAATTATCGTAAGCCTTAGTTAATAATCCTAGTTGGGGTCCTGCTTCCACATAAAATTGGTCTAGAAAACGGTACTTAAGTAATATTGGAACATTGAAATACCGCAAGTCCCTGATTACTGTAGCAGTAGCCAGTACAGAATCAAGATGAGGGTCTCCAATTGTGTAAGATTCTAATCTTTTAGCACCCATTGGTGATTTTAAGATTAAACCGGTATGCAAAAAGAGGTTTTCCTTCATTTTGATATCAAAATAAAAACCGAGATGGAGTCCCATATTTAAACCTGAATTTTCCAGATTGCTGATATTTGACCAATTAAAACCTCCATCCATACCATATTCAATCTTATCAGAATTCAGTTTATCACCAAAAACAAGTGAAATAAGTATTTGGCTTTTTGAAATGGTAGAAACCATTAAAAATGCTATAAGTAATAATAAAGCTCTTTTCATTTTTGTAATTTTTATTTATATATTTTTTACTAAATCGATCAGTTCTTTCTTTTTTCGTATTTTAAAAATCATAATAAAACAAAGCCCATAAACGGCTGGCATTGCCTCTTGAACCATCTATATTAAAACGTTCGCCATAAATATATTCTAAACCGATTCTTAATCCTTCCACTATTTTCCAGAAAGAATTTCCGGAAATACTATAGCTAAAATCAAAGTCACTACCTGGCTGAAAGTTACGATTGGTAATAGATGCAATACCAACAGACTATACCCGAGAGTTGAAATAAAGACAAGAATTAATAATGTGATAACTTTGCTATAAGTAATGGATTTCCTAAAGTCCATATTTTTATTTTTTGCGTTATATCAAATTAAATAATTCCAATTGGCGTCTAATAAAGACTAAGACAAATATAAGTCAAATATATTTTTCATATAATGAATTTTATCTGTATAAATGATTTATCCTATTTTTATATTCTGCAAGTTAATAAATTACTTGCAATACAGTATATTAACTTGATTTTCTTACACATGCAATTTTTTCATTATCGTTTATTTTACTTATTTAAAAGGTATAATATAAGGTTCGCCAACTTGAAGATTATCGAAAGTTTCGGGATCACTTGTTTTCGAAATAAACTTGAATTTTTCATCTCCTGTAGGATTATGGGGGAAATATATAAAACTAAAATCTATTGTTTGTATAACAAAACTTTCGTTTCTGATTCGGACTCCAATCCCAATGCCTGTGTGTAATTCTCCTGTGTAAATAACAGGATCATTATACCTGATTAATCCGAGATTAGCAACGGCGTATGGTGCGAATCTAAAACCATATAAATAAGCGTTAGAAAAATAAATAGCTTCAGTAGTTAAAGTTGTTTTTGATGTGCCTCGAGTGTTATAACTAGACAGCCCTTCAATTTCATCTTTTAAATTAATCCATTCATAATTATATCTATCAATTCCTTCATTATATTCAAGGCTAATAAAATAGCGCATTTTTGACCGATTTAAATTGATTAATGGAGAGTAATAAAGCATTTGACCAGTAAAAACCCCTTGCAAAGCATTTTTAAAATCATAAAAACTTCCATACTCAACTCTTATACCATAATATCCTCCTTTTTTGAGAGAATATCCTGCACCGAGCCGGATACCTCCATAATACATATTCTGGATATCGCTCCATAAATATCCGGTGGTAAACGAGAGTATATAACCTACCGGAACATCTTCGATTATTCCAAATCCTTTTAAGTATCTTGTTTTAATGGGTTTGTTTTTTAAAATAGTAATATTTCCCAGTAATAAAGAGGTATTCTGAAAAAGTTGATTTGTATCAGGTGTCACTACAGGTCTTTTTTGGAAATGATTTCGTTGAAATTTCATTGAAAACATTAGATTTTTCCTTTTCTCAGATGATAAAAGAAATGATCTTCCGATCCATATTTTTTCATTATCCTTAATATAATTATATATAACTGTCGAATCAGGATATTGCAAGGGATACATCTCTCTCTCATATTCGTATCCTGCCCCTCCGGCATAGCGTGTTTCAGGTGTCAGAAATGCCTTGTTAATATCAGCAGAATAAAGAGAATTTATTGGAGTTTCCCGATACTTTAGTTTTAATCCTATAAAGGAGTTAGAAATATTGTTTAAGTCATATTCTAACTGATTTCCTATTTTAGGGCTATATTCTGAATCATATAAAGCCCGATATTCTATCTCTTGCCCTGATCCAATAATATTTTTATAGCCAAGAATGACATCAAATTTATTTATAGATGAATATGACAGGCCTGGCGCAATTGGAAACAGATCCTTGATAACTACAATTATATCTGCATTATTTTCGTCGATGGGAACCACAATAAGCTGAGCATCCTCAATGTAGTTTAACGACCTTAGTATTCGCTCGTTATCAGCCATTCGGTTTGCATCAATTGTTTCTCCTTTATGAATAATCAGATTTTTTCTTATTATATTTTCTTTAGTGCTCACATGTGCTTTATTCAAAAACTTTGAGAGCTTACTTGTTGCAACTATATTGGTGTCGGTTACTGTACCAGCCATTACATCCACATGAGTAACACGAATGTCATTGATAGTAAGCCCCTCATAAATAACATATTCAATGCTTATATCAATATTATTTGTTTTACTTTGCTCTATAATTGCTAATTTATATAGTTCTGATGATAATTTGTTTCCTTCTGATTTTACTTTAAGAGAATCGTAAAAACTTTGTGATTTATAGTATGGATTTTTTTTGATTTTATATTTTACATCAGATTGTAGTACTATAATAGTATCAGATGCAGGAATAATTACCGAATCTTTTAATACAAGCATTTGACCAAAACTAACAAATAGGCTGTCGTTACTTAATTTCTGGGAAAAAACTGTGATACTCGCAAAAATGAGTATAGTTTGTAGCAATATGTAAGCTTTTATCCGGTACTGATGCATAGAAATCAGAAAATAATTTTAACCCGTTAAAAAGGAAATAGAATAATATTAAAACTAAAATGCTTCAGAAAAGTTTATATAAAACCCGCTAATACCATTTTTGCCAAATCCGGTATCCATTCTCAAATTTATATCACTCTCACTATCTACTTTAATTCTTAATCCGAGTCCGTAACTAGGCCAGAACCCACTCAGAGATAAATCCTGATACTTTTCTGCTACTCTACCTGTACCAACCCAACCAACTAATCCAAAAATATTCCAAACCGGCATCCTGTATTCTACTTGAGCATCAACAAGAACTTTATCCCTTAAAGCTCCTTCGTAATAACCTCTCATTCTTTCCTCGCCACCTAGTTTTGATAATTCATAATAGGGAGCATCACCCACCGCATAGTTTGTAGCCATCTGAACAGCAATCACATGCTTATGCCATGGATTAAAGTATTTTCGCGCGTCAAACTGCCAGGTTTGAAAATCAAATCCAGTTCCCGACCAGTTAGGATAATACAGGTAAGATAAGAATACAAACGAACCATTTGATGCATTATATCTATTGTCTCTGCTATCCCAGGCCATTGAAATGCCCAGCCCGATTGTTGTACCACCGTCTTTCCCGGTAACATCTTCAGTAATTAAAAAGCTTGTGGAGTCTTTTTCTACCTCAAAAGTATTTGTTAAATCAACTCCCAGTCCTAAATACAAACTTGAGTGAAGTCTTCTTAGAAAATAATTCACAAACTTAATTCTTTCAGTTGTAATAGATTCAATATCGTCTCTTGTTACATCATTCCCAATACCAAAAATATATTCAGGTGTTTTCTTATAGTTGATATAACCTAATAACATATATTTATCCTGAGAGAAGCTTAGGTTGGTTGCAACAGATAAATTCATATGCCCTTTAGTAGATATGGTAAAAACTTCTGAAATCTTTGAATATGCAGAAATGGTGTCAGTTTTATTAAGCCTGAATGCATTAAATTTGGCTAAGCCAAATACATTACCGGCTTCTTGGGAATAAGAAATTAATGGGACAGGGAAAACCTTGAAAAAACGTTCAGCTTTAACGTTAAAACTATCAAATTTTGAAAGTTGAACTGTGTCTGAATTCTCAATTTTTACAGAATCTTCTTCATTGCTATTTGCCATTAGATTATAAGTAAATGGAGTTAAAAGTAAGAAGATAATAAGTACTCTTTTTAATAATATAAGTCGGGATAAATTACACATGAGATTTTACTTATTTAAATTAATACATAGTGTTAAATATAAGATATAATTCTATAAAACAAAAAGGTATTAATCCAATTTATTTTGAAGAATAAAACATTTTTAGATTTTTTTCAATTTCATATTGGGATATATTTGTTTCTGTGCGAAAAATATTTTCTATTTTAATAAGTTTTTACAAGAGCATACCTTAATTTAACATTACAGATTTATTGAATTGCAAATCCAAACAAATAGAGATTCTTATAAGCACAGGTATTTTAATATAATACCAAGTTAATATCAAAATGACCGATATAAACCGTTTCTTTTTTACTTATCTATCGTTAAAAAAAATAACCGTAGCTATGGCTATGCTTATATTTTTTGCCTCAGCTAATCAAAAAATAATTCAATTTATTTATCAGACATTTTAAAATTAATTTGGTATAAAGGTGTACTAACTAACTCAAACGCGTATTAAATATTTTTTTGATTTAGCGAACAATTTAAACTAAATTTGTGTTAATCTGTTGTAACCAATTTAAAACTAATTAAATGATATATTTGATGCGATTGAGAAAAAAAAGTGTCCTTAGTAGCTTTGTATTGTTAACTGCTATTTTATTATTTTCTTCCTGCAAAGATAAACAAGCACAGCAAGCAACACCACCTGATATTAATGTTGTAGAAGTCATTCAAAAGGAAATTCCTATTTATAAAGAGTATGTTGGGCAAACTTATGGATATAAGGACATTCCTATAAGAGCAAGAGTTGATGGGTACTTAACAGGCATTCATTTTAAAGAAGGGTTTGGTGTTAAAAAGGGTCAATTGCTTTATACTATTGACCAACAACCATACCAGGCAAAAGTTGCCGAAGCTATGGGGCAATTAGCTAAAGCCAAAACTGAATTGGTAAGGGCAGAAAATGAATTAAACAGAATTAAACCCCTTGCTGAAATGAAAGCCGTTAGTGAAAGTGATCTGGATGCCGCCCTTGCAGAACAAGGTGCTGCAAAAGCGTCTGTTGAAGCTGCTGAAGCAAGCTTACGTCTTGCAAGAATAAACCTTGGCTATACAAATCTTAAGTCACCAATAAATGGTTTAATTGGTAAAACTCTTGCCAAAGAAGGTGAATATGTGGGTAAAAATCCCAACCCTGTAATTTTAAACACCGTTTCGCGTATTGATAATATAAGAGTAGAATTTTTCTTAACAGAATCTGAATATCTTTATTTTTTCAGGAAAAATAAAGATAATAGTCGAAAAAAGGCAAGTTTAGAGTTAATTCTTGCAGATGGTTCCTTACATAAACATAAAGGTAAAATTGATTTTATTGACCGAAATGTTGATCCTACAACCGGGGCAATTCTTTTACAGGCAACATTTCCTAATCCTGAAAAATTAATTCGTCCGGGTCAATATGCCAAAGTAAAAGCATTGATAGAAATTAATAAAAATGCGCTTATCGTTCCGCAAAAATGTATAAAAGAATTACAAGGAAAATACTCTGCTTTTATTGTGAATAGTGAAAATAAGGTAGAATTAAAGGAAGTTCTAATCGCCGGATTTTATGATGATTTTTATATTATTTCAGATGGTGTAAAAGTTGGTGACAAGGTTATTATTGAAGGTATTCAAAAAGTTGCACCTGAAATGGTGGTTAAACCAAACATCATTGAATTTAAAAGTCAAGCCATAAAAAAATAGTTATTGTTATGGAAGAAAAGAAAGGTAATTTTTTTGTCCATAGACCTATTGTGGCTATGGTAATTGCTATTGTCATTGTTATTGTTGGTGCAGTATCAGTTCTTGATCTACCAATGGAACAATATCCTAATCTTACTCCGCCTATAGTTCAGGTAAGAGGTGCTTATACAGGGGCAAATGCACTAAATGTTGAAGAATCAATGGCTACACCTCTGGAACAACAAATAAATGGTGTGGACAATATGATTTATATGAAATCAACGAATGCCAATGATGGCACCATGTCTATTGATATTTCTTTTGATGTGGGTACTGATCCGGACATGAATACAGTTTTAGCTCAAAACAGGGTGTCTGCCGCTACTGCTAAACTTCCTGAATCCGTAAAAAAGCTTGGTGTTTCTACTCAAAAGTCATTACCCAGTATATTAATGTTAATTGCGTTAACTTCTGATGGAAGATATGATCAAGATTTTTTGGGAAACTATGCTTTAATAAACATTCAGGATCAACTAGCCCGAATTAAAGGTGTAGGTCGTGTAAATGTAATCGGGGCATCGGATTATGCCATGAGGATATGGGTAAAACCGGATCGTCTGGCTCAAATGGGCATTACCGTACCAGAAATTTTAAATGCTATAAATCAACAAAATGCGATTGTTCCTGGTGGCAAATTTGGTGCCGAACCGGCACCACCAGGCACAGAATTTACATATACGGTTCGTTTGCCCGAAAGATTTAATTCAGCTGAAGCTTTCGGAGATATTATTATCAGAACTAAATCGGATGGATCACAGGTTAAACTTAAAGATATTGCTACAATAAATTTGGGAGTTGAAACCTATTCTGCACTTACTCGCTTAAATGGAGAAACTTGTTCAATGATTGCACTTTATCAGGCACCGGGCTCTAATGCAGTTGAGTTGGCTGAAAATGTTATTAAAGAAATGGAAGTTTTGAAAAAAAACTTCCCTGAAAGTGTTAAATATGATGTTTCACTTGATGCAACAGCACCTATTACTGCTGGATTAAAGGATATTATTGTTACTTTATTTATTGCACTCGCATTGGTTATTCTGGTTGTTTTTATTTTTATTCAGGATTGGCGTGCGACCCTTATCCCGACCATAGCTATTCCTGTTTCATTAATTGGTGCTTTTATGTTTTTCCCCTTGCTTGGATTTACGATAAATGTACTTTCCCTTCTTGGTTTGGTATTGGCTATTGGGATTGTGGTGGATGACGCTATTGTAGTGGTTGAAGCAGTGCAGGTGAACATTGAAAATGGGATGAACGCTAAGGAAGCTACGCTTGATGCCATGAAAAAAGTAACTGCACCTGTTATTGCTACCACCCTGGTATTGGTTGCTGTATTTATTCCTGTTGCCGGGATGGCTGGAATTACCGGGCGACTTTATCAGCAATTTGCCATAACAATTGTTGTTTCCGTACTGGTTTCATCGGTAAATGCGCTAACGCTTAGCCCTGCCTTGGCTTCCTTATTATTAAAAAAACCGGTAAAGTACAAAGGGCCTTTAGGTTGGTTTTTTGGTAAGTTTAACAAATATATGGACAAAACTACTGCATCATACATGAGTTTTACCAACATAGTAACCAGAAAATTAAAACGTAGTGCTATTTTCATATTAATATTAACTGTTGGCGCAGGATTGTTTGGCAAACTGGTTCCGGGCGGTTTTATTCCGGAAGAAGATATGGGCTACTTTTTAGTTAATGTGCAATTACCTGATGCCTCATCATTACAACGCTCTGATGAAGTAACCAAACAAATTGAAGAAATATTAATGAATCATCCTGAATTAGAATTTGTTACCACAGCTACTGGTTTTAGTATGCTTTCTGGAGCTATGTCCACCAACACAGGTTTTTTGTTTGCCTCATTAAAGCCATGGGATGAAAGAGACCGAACGGCACGTGAAATAATAAATGCTATTAACAGGGAACTAGCCATGAAAATTAAAAGTGCTCAGGCATTTGCTTTTGGGCCACCTGCAATTCCCGGTTTGGGTAATGGCTCAGGTTTCAGTATCATGTTACAAGATAAAGGAGGTAATAATCCTACCTATTTGGCTCAAAATGTAGGTGAATTTATAAAAGCTGCTAATGCAAGACCTGAAATAGGACGGGCATTCACCACTTTTCAGGCCAATGTTCCGCAGCGCTATATGGATATTGACAGGGAAAAGGCTTTGAAACTAGGTGTTCCTTTAAATGATTTATATACTACTATTGGCGCTTTTATGGGAGGAGCGTATGTCAATGATTTTACACGCTTTGGACGATTATATAAAACCTATATTCAAGCGGAGCCTGAATATCGTGTAAACGAAGAACAAATAAATAATTTTTTCATCAAAAATAAAGATGGAAACATGGTTCCGCTAGCGACTCTGGCAACTATAAGGCCTATTTCGGGTCCTGAATATACAAACAGGTTTAATCTATACCGAGCCGTAGAAGTAACCGGTGGCCCTGCGCCAGGCTATACATCAACCGAGGCTATGAATGCATTAGAAGAGGTTGCTGCCGAGGTTTTACCTCAGGATATGGGCTTTGGGTGGAATGCTATGTCTTTTCAAGAGAAAAAAGCATCCGGTTCACTCGGTGGAATATTAACGTTCTCACTAATATTTGTCTTTTTAATTCTGGCAGCGCAGTACGAAAGCTGGTCTTTGCCTTTTAGTATTTTATTGGGAACACCTTTTGCTATTTTCGGAGCACTATTTGCCTTGTGGGTATCCCGTTTATTTAGTCCTGCCTTTGAAAATAATATATTTGCCCAGATAGCTTTTGTGATGTTGATTGGTATGGCTGCTAAAAATGCCATATTAATTGTTGAATTTGCTAATAAAGAGTTTCAAAAAGGACTTAGCTTATTTGATGCAGCAATAAAAGCAGCAAGGGCAAGGTTCAGACCTATTTTAATGACGGCTTTTTCTTTTATTTTTGGGGTATTCCCGCTTGTAATTGCTACAGGTTCAGGAGCAGAGGCGAGAAAGGTTATGGGAATGGCACTCCTTGGGGGGATGTTTCTTGCCACGATATTAGGAATATTTTTATATCCTATGCTTTTTGTATTTATTGGTAAATTAGCTGGGTATGAAAAGAAAAGAGAGGCAAAAAAACAAAATAGTAAATAGAATTGTAGAGACAAAGCATGTCTTGTTTTTGTAAAAAATGACAATTAAACATTCTAATACCATTATTTAATGAAAAATCGAATTCCATATATTATAATTGTTGGATTAATATTTATAATTGGCTGTAAGGTTGGGCCTAATTTTACAAAACCTCAAATAAACAATCCAACTGCATTTGTAAACGATAGCACTTTTCCCACTGATAGTATTGTGTATGACAGTGCTTATAATGATTCTATCATGAACCTTGTTTGGTGGGAACAGTTTCAGGATACTACATTACAAAAGTTAATCAAAACTGCCCTCGATAATAATAAGAATTACCTGATTGCTATTTCAAGGATTGAAGAAGCAAGAGCATCATTAGGTTATACGAGGTCTGATATATATCCATCGGTTAATATTGGTGCTGATGCCACGCGAACTAACTTCAATGGCACTTCGCAAATTGATGCATATAGTGCTTATTCTATTACCCCAAGCATTTCGTGGGAAATAGATTTCTGGGGAAAGCTTAGAAGGGCGAATGAATCTGCAAAAGCATCGTTGCTGGCTACGGAATTTGGAAGGCAAAAAATAATGACAAGTTTAATTTCTGATGTTATTGGCAGCTATTTTTTATTGCTTGATTACAATGCCAGATATGAAATATCAGTAAAAACACATGCCTCACGAAAAGAGTATATGGAAATTATTCAAGCTCGTTTTGATAAAGGAATTGTTCCTGAAATTGACCTTAATCATTCACAAATTCAGGAAGCACAGGCAGAATCATCAATTTACTTGTATCAAAGACTAGTTTCTAAAACTGAATATGCTTTGAGTATTTTGCTAGGTAAAACACCAGGAAAAATTACTAAAGGATTAATACTTAAAGAACAAATTGTACCACCTGAGATTCCTCCTGGACTTCCTTCGGATTTATTAAAAAGAAGACCTGATATAAAAGAAGCAGAACATTATTTGGTTGCCCAAAACGCAAAGATCGGTATGGCTCAGGCCATGCGTTTTCCAAGTATAAGCCTTACAGGATTGCTTGGGGTTGCAAGCGGTGATTTAAGCACACTTACCTCGCAAGATGCCGGTGTTTGGGCAGTTAGTGGGGGCTTGCTGAGCCCGGTATTCCAATTTGGGAAAAATAAACAACGTGTTGAAATTGAAAAGAATAGAACTAATCAGGCCTTATTGGTTTATGAACAAACTTTTTTAGTGGCCTTAAGAGAAGTAGAAGATGCCTTAGTTGATATAGCAACATTGAAAGAAGAATTGAAAGCGCGCAAAAGACAGGTACAAGCTGCTGAAAAAGCTGCTGAACTGGCCAAACTACGCTACGATAAAGGTATAAGTAGCTACCTTGAGGTTTTAGAGTCAAATAGGCAGTTGTTTGACGCAGAGCTAGTTACGACACAAACCTTTGAAATGTATTTAATTGCCTATGTAAGTTTATATAAAGCACTGGGCGGTGGCTGGCTAGAAGATACATATCCTGAAAAGTAAAAGGATGAATTTTGAAGTTTTCAGATTAATCGTACGAGAATATTTTATACTTGCCGTGTTAGATAATATTTTATCATAGTTGCTACATTGTACAAAACAGGAAAGGCTTCTGGAATATAAATAAAAAAACCATCCGTGAAAGGATGGTTTTTTTTATAAGTAGTTTGGTATATTATGCCTCTAAAAGATTTTTATATGCAGCAGCATCTAATAATTCATCTAATTCAGAAGGATTAGTCATTTTGATTTTAATCAACCAACCTTCTCCATAAGGATCTTTATTAACAATCTCAGGTGATGCTTCTAATTTTTCGTTTACTTCTAATACTTCTCCTCCAACAGGCATAAACATATCAGAAACTGTTTTTACAGCTTCAATTGTTCCAAATACTTCTTCTTTTGCCAATTCTTCACCCTCAGTTTCTATTTCGAGAAAAACGATATCTCCAAGTTCGCCTTGAGCATAATCAGTAATACCAACATAAGCTTCTTCACCTTCAACACGTACCCATTCGTGATCTTTAGTGTACTTTAAGTTTTCTGGGATATTCATAATATTTTTATTTTAATTAGATTAAACTTGACTGTAATATAAATTACGAACCAAAATTAATCAAATTTTATTAAAATAAACTATTCTGTTAAAGTAAATCTTAAGCTAAATCCAACGTCTGTATTTGAAATTCTGTAAGGGTTGGTACCTACCAGTGGTGCGGAAATATTCTGATCATAAAAAAGTCGTAAAGTAAGCCTGTTACTTAATAAATAATCGGCCGAAACACCTATAATTGTAGATTTTTGATCTGCTGATGGAATTTCATCATCTTCAACTATTTTCCGAAGTATGGTTTTATTATCTCTAATTTTTAAGTTTGCACGGATGTTTAAATCACTTTTAAAGTTTTCCTGACCATCGCCGAAATTAAAAATCAGGTTAAAATCATCGAAACGATATCCTAAGCTAAATCCCAACTCTTCAGTAAATACTTCTGTAATTTGATTGTTTGTAAAACTTAAAGTAATGGTTCTGGCTTTTTTATACTCGAATCGGGTTGTAAAGTTATTTACCCATGTCATATCAATATTAATAAGCGGACTAAATTGCTCAATAATTGAAACACTGTTATATTCAAACAGGGGAATAAAATTCCCGGTGCTATCAACAATTACAGTATTCCCGATACCAGATGAAAAGTCAGGATTATTTATAAACGACCCAATATTGTATGAAGAACGATATGCATGACTTAAATTCACAGATTTAAATAGTTTTTTCATGAATGGAATATCTTTTAATCCATTGTATCTAATACTCCAGTTAGGTAAAGGAATTTTCTGGAACATATTTAACGGAACAGAGTTTTGGTCGTAATACCAGCCATACGATGCTAAAAAGGCCGGGCCCATAACATCTTGTGATAAGCTACCATATCCTTCGCTGTACTCAGGTTCGTTTACATGGGTTCCATCACCTAATCGGTTTGAGATATCAACCCGATAGTTTCTAAAATCTTCAAAAGCCTGAGAATAATAATTATTGTCTTTTGATGCACCTTCGAAAGCAGACCCGATTGTAATATAGGTCATTGAGAAATTACCGGTAATTACTTCAGAGTAAGGATCGGGTGAATCGTAATAATAATATCTGCTATTATTTTCAGATTTAGTTCTGTTTGCTGTAAGATCAATTTTTAATCCTCTAATTGGTTCCAGGGTAACCCTGAAATTTAAATTTTCATTATGAGTCATTAAAAAAGGAGTATTAAGAGTTGAATCCTCTGTGTACCATCCATTATTAATAGCTTTTGATGCAAAATTCTCATCTTGCCAACCAAAAACAAAAGGCCAGCCTGGTGCTGTAAATTTATTATGGTTCCCTTCGGGATCTACAAAATCTTGATCCATCCCTAATATACTTGACGAGGGTTTATAACCTGCAAAACTTGAACCTTCGGTAAGAGTATAAGAGGCCGAAACATTTTTAATCGACATTAAAAGAAGTGCTGTATTCTCGGCAATAAAGACTAAAGGATTTTCTTTTTTCTCAATACGTCCTTCCACCAATATTTGTGCACCATCAACATCCTTTTCTGATCTGAAACGGATTTTTCGTTTTGTAGATACTTCCCATTCTCCTTTAATTTCTTTACCGCCCGAGTCGGTAACTTTAACTCCTGTTATGTCTTCAGTATTTAGTTCATGATAAACAGACCTTGACCTTCCTTCTCTGAACCAAACATCTTGTGCCTGATAAGTTACATTTTCGTATTCTACTTTTTTTCGTGATGATCTTCCTCGTCCATATTTCTGATTAATGCGTTTTAGGAATCCGGCTTTATTATACAAATTAACCATATTTGCCTGTGCATTTAACTGGAAAGTATTTGAATTACGAATAGTATTTCCTAAATCGAATTCACTATCAGGCCTTAATAAAGGTCCTGCTTGCCAGTTATATGTTGCATTATATCGCGATGTTAAATTGGTCCAGTCTAACAACGGGATTTTATTAATCGGAACTCTGTAGGTTATATTTATGTTATGATTGTATTGAGTATTACGTCCGAAATTTCTAATACTTGTCCAAACTGAATCTTTCCATTCGTCATAAATACTGCCATGCCTGTCAACTTCCCCATAAGGTTCATCAATACGAGCAATATTTGTTGCAGAAAAGTCAAGTTTTAACGATCTTGATAAATCCCATTTAAAATCGTAATACCTGTTCCATATAAAATCTTTATTATATGTTGGTTCAATAATGTTATTCGGATTATAGATATTTCTTGTTTTATTGGCCTGGTATTTTCTAAATACATCAGTTCTAAAAGAAAAACTTGTTGGCATATAATAGAAATTGAAATCTTTAATAAGTGCAAAAGCTTTCTTATTAAGTATCCCGCTAGATTTTCTAAAAGGAGCAACAATTTTTGGCCGAGTGTTATAAATATAATTAAATGCCCCGCGATAATTTTTTAAAACATCATACTCAGTATTAATGTTACGTGCAAATGTTTCATTGTAAGTATAACTAACAGAAAAATTGGAAATGTTGTAGAATCTTGATTTTTCTGTTGTTTTATTAATTTTTACATTGGTAAAATTGAGACTTTTTCGTTGAGTATAATCTTGTGCAATATTTTTAATTGAATCTTTTTCAGATTTTGAGTCAGCATTTTTAAGAGCATCATCCAAAGAGATATCCGGGTCTAAAGGATTATATTCAGGATTAATAAATGATTCAGAATATCCGGCATATACAGGGATACTTACTTTTGCTTTTTCGGGGAAGAATTTTCCCAAGTCCAGGTTTGTTGAAACATCATACTCGATGACTTCTTCTTTGCTTCTTTCATTAACTTTCTTTTCGATACTTCCAAACCCCGGGGTACTAATAGCTCCTGCCAGATTCAAAGTACCAAGATCGGCTAATCGTGTAGAAACTCTGGCTCTTGCTGCCCATCCTCCTTCTTCCTTAAAATCAGAAAGTCGTAATTCGTTAACCCAAATTTCACCTGATTTTGGCATTCCGTCATCATCCGATATTACATTGTTTTGTTTACTCGGATTTCGAACACCAATCATTATTGTAACAATGTTACTTAAATTAGGATTACCTCGTACCGAAATTCTCTTTTTGTTTTCTTTATAAACAGAGTAAACAGAATTATAAGTAAATACAGTATTGGGTTGGCGAAGTTCTTCATTCCTTGCTTGTTTAACATCAACTAAATCATTTAAAATGATTTCAATGTTATTTTCAACGGGCCATACTTCCTCACGGCTGAAATCATTGTAATTTCCGGGAGGAGTTACTTTTATTGGCATTTCATATTCATAGTAATTACCCTTATAGTCGGTTCCTAATCGCACGAATATTCTAAGATCTTCATCATTTAATATTTTACTTCCTAAAGCTTCGCCATGGACAAACATTTTTAATTTTTCATATTGCCTTATATCAAGGTTGATTGTCTTATAAGCTGCCCTGGCATCTCCGTCATCAAGATCATTTATCTTAAGAACCATAGATTGTTCATTTAGCTGTCGAAGTTGTGGATTTGTAGGGTCAATTACCCTGTCAACACCCGGAGGAAGAACATAATTATCATTCTCTTCTATATTTACAGAGGATATTTCGAGTGTTCCATTTGAATGTTCAGGGGTTGAAAGTGCTTCATGTCCTTCCATTAAAGAAAGTTCATATTTGCGCCACTCACTTCGTACTAGTTCCAGTTTAGCAAAACGTAGAATAATACTATCGCTAAATTCGTTAAGGAACATTCGCATAAATCGGATTGATTTAAAATCCTGTATTGCTCCAATAATTTGGTCGTGCTGTCGTATAGGAATCCTGAATTGATACCAGGCAATATCAACATTTTGTTCGCCGTTAGGTAGATTAACATTATTTCCCCAAACTTTGTCAACAATAAAATTTTGCCCAACCTCCATCATCTCTGGACGAAGTTCTACTTTATATTGAAAATAACTTTCTGTTTCACTTAAGGTTTTATCTCCATTTATATCTTCTGAATCAGGAATTTTTGATGATAATGTAGCAGTCTCACCGGATGAATTACCTTCTAATCCATTATATTTCTTGTACCTTTCAAGTATGCTTAACTGTAGCGCATCATAATCATCTCCCCTGTAATAATGAAAGTTGTCATTTGAAGGGTCTTGTTTGAATTGGTCAACAATGGTGTTATTGCTTATTAGATTTTCGACTTCTTCTATATAAGTACCAAAAAAAGTTTCTTCATCATTGTCGCCAATACCATCTAAACCAACATCCTGCAATGTATTAGGATTTGCAAATGACCCAACAGAATAATCGTTACTTGGAACTCTGCCCCAAACAGTTGTATCAACTTTTTCAATAGTAGTTGTATTTGGCAGTCCGTCTTCAAACGATTTTCTCGAGTCTTTAAGAATATCTTCTGATATATTACCAAGGTTGAAAAATAAATTACCACCTGTTCTTGTTGAGTCGTATACGAAAGGATCCATAAGCCAGAATTCGATATATTCAACGTTTGCAGCTTCGAAATCGCTTGTTGGTATTTTGCGCATTATACCCCCCCAACGACTTTCAGGATCTTTAAGAGTTCCGTTATCTTCAAGGCCATAGGCAACTCCAATTGTATCTTCAACAACATAGTTGTATGGTCCTCTTTCTTTTGGATAGTATGCAACATTTAAAACTTGCATGGCTAAAGGAACTGTTGTTTCATAGTCTTTATTCGGGAAAATTTCCTTTTCATAAATCTCACGTACAAAATGACTTGACTGTTGTTCTGCATCATTTTTTATATGTCCCGGAGTTAATGAATTGTTACGTAAAAACAAGGGATCAATTTTGTACCAGGCTATTTTTGCCCTGTTATATCCATACACAAGATCATTTGTGTTTTTTGCTTCAGGAAACATATCATCTTGTCCCTGAGGTGTACTGGAAATAACCCAGGCATTATAACTTTTCATATCCATAGAAGTTTCGCTACCTTCGAAATCATCAATAAATGCATTTCCTCCTTCCCCAATAGCTTTTGAGTGACCCGGAATCAGTTGTGCAAATTCAGCATCAACTAATATGGACGATTTTTCTTTTGTTTCGATAAATGGTAATTTATCAACCAAAGATGTTATAAATTGTGATTCTGTACGATAAGATGTGTTTAATCCCCAAATAGTATTTGAAATAGGTTCTTCGCCAATGGATACCTTTTGAGTTAAAGGCCGCTCAGTTAAATTCATTACCGTAGCACCAATATTGAAATTATCCGATACCTGGTAATTTAAATGAGTACCTAATAATGTTTTTGTTTGTATACTATATAAAGCCTGACTTTCTAAAGATATTTGTAATGGAGTTGCTGACTCGAGTATACCTTGATTAATAATTTTAACCCTTCCTAAATTATAATCTACCGTATAATCTTCATTTTCTACAAGCTGCCGTCCGCCAGCCATTACTTTCACAGAACCTTGCGGTATATTAATTGCATTAAGTGTAATTTCTGAACCAAATGCCGATTTATATTCTCCCCGAAGTTTAAATTTATTTTTTTCGGCAACTAAACGGGCATATGTTAAGGTTGTATCATATAATTCCTGGAAAACATATTTATCCGCTATATTTTCATCATCGAATTGTTCACGAAGATAACTTCCGAATGGTTCTAAAACAGGAAAAATAACACGACCATTCGATGCATTAACAGTTATTCCGTCAATAAAATCAAAGCGTCCATCGGGCGAAGCATCAAGTTGTGAATTTAGGTTATCAAGATTTAGTACTTTTAACAGGATTTGCTTGTTGATTTTCCCTTCAGGAATGTAATTCAGAGCATTGCCTGTTTTGTCATCCTGGTATAATACATTTAAAATAAAATCTTCTTTATTCACTTGATATGCACCAATAGCATAAACATTTTTCATCATTAAATCCCAGGTAGGAATGCTGGGAGTAAGACTAGTCCCTTTTAAGAGTTTAGCCATTAAATACGGACTTTTTTCTTCATCAGCTGTGATACCATCAGTAGAAAAATCCCCAACCTGATATCTTTCACCACCAACATCAAGCTCATAAGCTACAGCAAGAATTTCATCAGCATTTAATGCAGTATTTAGTGAGATATAACCTAATCGTTCGTTAAGTTGATATTCGTTTGGTTTAAGCTTACGTGCACTACCTATTTTTTCATAATCCTGCCCTGATCTATAATTGTGAATTCCCCAATTATCCTCAATTTCGTTACCAATAATGTTAAAATCTCTTTCAGGACTAAACAAGTATATATTTCCATATAAATTATTTATATTATTGTCAGGATAGGCATTACCTGAAGTAGTAGTAACAACATCCTGCGCAAAAATATTGTCATCTCTTTCTCCCAGGTCGAGTAATGCAAGAATATTTCTGTTTTCTTCGTTGTTGTTAGCCCTGTTAGTTACCCATACCTCAATCTTAGTAATAGTAACAGGTGATTTAATTATGGGTAATTCGTCTAAAGCATCGTCATATATATCCCTGAAATATTGAGAAAGGAAAAAGTGCCTGTTGGCATCATATTGATCTGCATGCAACTCAAACTGTTGTGTTTGGGCACCTCCTTTAACTTCAATTACTTTTGTTTCACCTTTTTGTTGCGAGAAAACACTGGTAACCGTTAATTTTCCAAATTGTAATTCAGTTTTTATACCGAACAAACTCTGACTTCCGGTAATTAAAGAACCGGGCAAAGGGAGTGTCACATTACCTGCTTCAATTCTTTTAATAATCTCATCCTCTTTGCCTATATATTCAAGTTTTGTTTGATTTTCGAAATCGAAAGTTGCTTCAGTGTTATAAGTTATTCCCAGCTTAATTTTATCACCTATAGTACCGGTAACATTCATCATAATTTTTTCTTCAAAATCGAAAGTCGTGGTTTTTCTTAAATTTTCTGAGATGGTTGGGTTTTCATTATTATTAACATTTATTTTAAATATTAATTCGGCCGAACCCATAGGAATAATGTTAATAGCATTATCGCCAAAGATTTTATCAAATGTTTCGCCTCCTAATCTTAAATTCGGGAAGAGACCTGTTTGAGCCTCAAGACTTTCTCCCTTGGCTCTTTGGCGCCAGTAATTTCTTAAAGCTTGTTCAAACTGATAATCCTGATATTCTTCAAGAGTCATTCTTTTTGATGGACGATAATCGTAATCTCCAATTTTTTTAGAGATAATATATTCGTTTGTTTCAGGATCGTATTCAACGGTATCTGTTATGTTGGAAGGACTTTCTAAATATAGTGGAGAAGTTTCGGGTTCATCATAACTATAATTATCCAGATCATTAAACTGAAATCTTAGAGAATCTTCTTGTTGAAGATTTGTTTGATATAAAAATAAAAATTTAGCTTGTACGTTATTTGTACAAACTAAGATTATAAGAAATAATAGTAACTTATATATAAATATTCTTTTCAACTGTAAAAAATAAAAATTACTAAATTCTTTTAAGGGATTCTTTTATAAGGTTTTCAACAGACAAACCTTTGTTCTCTTTAAGAATTTCATTAATAATTTTATCGACTTTGGTTTTTGGAAAACCTAACATTACTAATGCTGATAACGCTTCCTCTTTAATTGTATTGTCTAACGAGGTAACAATTTGATCGCCATCCTTTAATTTCCCTACTTTGTCTCTTAAATCAACAATAATTCTTTCGGCTGTTTTTGCTCCTATTCCCTTTATACTTTTTAGTAAGTTAATATCGCTGTGAATAATAGCACTTTGTATCTCGTTAGGGTTTAATGACGAAAGCATTACTCTTGCAGTATTTGCTCCCACACCAGAAACTGATATTAGTTGTAAAAAAATACCTCTTTCTGTTTTGTCAAAAAAGCCAAAAAGCTGATGTGCATCTTCCCTGATAACTTCGTAAATAAAGATTATGCCTTTTTCTTTACCGGATAATTTTGAAAAAGTATTAACCGAAATGTTAATAAAATAACCTATTCCGTTGTTGTCAATTATAACATGAGCTGGCGAAATTTCTTTTATTTCTCCTTTTATGTAATCGTACATATTTGTTGTTTAAAAATAAACGTTAAAAATACACAAAAATAAGGTACAGGAAAATTACAAGTTCCTAATATTTGCAAGTAATTTTATATTCGTTAATATATTAATCAATTAGCCGTGGCACGGCTAACTTATATAGATTACAGAAAATCGCAATTAAGTTACTGATTGTCAGGAAAATCCGTGCTACAGTTTGCGGATTTAAGGAAGTTAACAAATACAAGTTAACAAATAATTAAAATTAATTTGGTATTTTTGATATACAATTACTCTACCGGCATTATGAAATATCTTTTTATAATCGCAGTATTTTTAATACTTATACCATATCAAGATTTTGGTCAAATAATTGATAAGGGAACACCTGTTTTTAATACTAAGCAAGAAAAAGAAATTCCTGTTATTGTTCTTCCGGAAATTAACATTAAAAAACTACAAAGGGAAGATAATAGACACACCGAGTCAAGACTGAAATCATTGCGATTTGCACAAATGATTGAGGTGAATATTAGTCCTGAATACGAAGGTGTTTGGGAAAGCAGTCCAAATGGAGATAGAATATGGTACTTGAAAATAAAATCACCTGGAGCTTATTCTCTAAGTATTTTATTTGATCGTTACAGATTGCCAATAGGTTCGAAATTATATGTTTATAGTATAGATCATAAACATGTAAGAGGTGCGTTTAATTACAAAAATAATAAATGGAATTATATTTTGCCAATAGCACCTGTAAAGGGTGATGAAATAGTACTTGAATATCATGAACCTAAAGATGCTGATTTTCATGGCGAACTGCATATTTCTTCTATAGCTCACGATTATAAAAATGTTTTCAATTATTTATCGAAGAGCACAAAAGGTTTTGGAGATTCTGGAGATTGTAACATTAATATTAACTGTGACGATGATGATTTATGGCAATTATTAAAACATTCTGTTTGTAAAATAACATATAATGGATGGCTTTGCTCCGGAGCGTTAATAAACAATACAAAAAATGATGGACATCCGTATTTTTTAACAGCTAATCATTGTATAAATTATCCCGGAGATGCTTCAGCTGCGGTATTTTATTTTAATTATGAAAGCCTTGGTTGCGAAAATACAGAAGGGAGAAAAGATCAGACTATTTCAGGATCGACAATTATTGCCACACCTCCCGAAGAAACTATAGATTTTAGTTTACTTGAGTTAACCGTACCTCCACCACCTTCTTATAAGCCATATTATTCCGGATGGAACAGAGATGTTATTGATCCAACGAGTGTAACGTCAATTCACCACCCGAGTGGGGATATTAAAAAAATTACAAAATCTTATGATGGAGCAACTACGGGTGATTATGGAGAAGGATATAATGAGTTTGCACATTGGTGGATTGATGAATGGGACGAAGGTACAACAGAAGGAGGTTCTTCCGGCTCACCGTTGTTTGATCAGAACGGGAGATTAATTGGCGATTTAACTGGTGGAGATGCAAGTTGTAGTTATAATTATAACGACTATTATCAACAATTTTATCGTTCATGGCAGGATTTTTCTGAACCAGATCACCGATTAAAACCATGGCTCGACCCGATTAATTCCGGAGTTATTTCTTTGAATGGTTATTTGCCATACGATACAATTCCATCACAACTAAAAGCATCATTAGCCGATACTATTATTTATTTATCCTGGAACGAGGTAACCGACACAGCAAATATTGAATTTTATTATGTATACAGAAATTCTGTGAAAGTTGATTCTGTTGGAACTGCAAATTATGTTGATATATTGGCGTTTAAAAATACTTTATATAAATACTTTGTTACTGCAAAATATAAACTTCCGTTGGAATATGAATCTTTGCCTTCTAATACTGTATTTGTGCGTACTATGGATCCACTTACACTTCCATTTGTTGAAACATTCGAAGGCCAATATTTTATACCGGATTATTGGTACGAAGAACGATCTAACGATACTGTCGGATGGGAATTTCAAGAAGGAGGTTTTGAAGGAATAGTGGATACAGCATTCGAAGGAAGTATTAATGCTTATTTTTACAATGATAATAGCGAGACATCAAAACTGGTTTTACCAAGATTTAATTTGTCAGCATATACTAATGTGAAACTTTCATTTTATATGCACATGCAGGAGTTCAACAATGATGTTCACAATTTAAGAGTTTTATATAAGGATGCGGATTCTTTAACATGGAAAAGCATAAGAACTTTCGATACGAATATTGCAACATGGGTAAAAAAGGAAATTTCACTCTCTGATTTAAGCTCAAATTATCAGATTGCACTTGAAGGTGTTGGCTTAAGAGGTTTTGGTATTTGTATTGATAGTATTTTAATTACAGAAGATGGCAAGTTTGTTGATCCCGATCTTATATTTAATAAAGATTGTATATGTATTTATGATAGCATTGAATTTTCTACAAGTCTGGATGATTCTTATGATTTTTACTGGAATTTTGGAAAAACAGCTATTCCAAGTGATACTGTTGGCCCGGGTCCACATTGGGTAAAATACTCTTCGTCCGGGATAAAATCGGTTCAACTTATTGTTAATGATACTTACCTTAAACAAGATATTGAAGCAGTAGTTGTTTTTGATTCGCTTGTTATTCCAAGTTTTGCAAATATTGGAAATGAATTAATATCCAGTTCAGAAAATGGTAATCAATGGTATTTTAATGGAGCGACTATTGATGGAGCGACTAATAAAACTTATGTTATTACAGAGGATGGCAATTATTTTGTTGAGGTAACAAATAGCTTTAATTGTATCTCTGTATCTGAAAGTCAATATATGGTTGTTAGTGATGTAGAAGAAATAATTGAAGAAACTAATTCTGATAAAGGAATTAAAATTTATCCAAACCCTAACCATGGAAGCTTTACAGTCCAGATTGATTTAGAAAATTCTAATTCTCAACTTTATTACAAATTGGTTGATATAACAGGAAAAACATTACAATCAGGAAGCATTGAACCATTTGAGAAGATTAAAAATATAGACATGGATAATCCAAAAGAGGGGATATACTTCATTCAAATTTATTCCACAGATAAATATTATACTTCCAAGATTTTAATAAAAAAATAGAAAATAGCAGTCAAAATATTTTTATTTAATAGTTTTTCCCGTGACCGAGTCAAAAAAATGCATCTTACTAATATCTAAGTAAAAATCTATTTCACTCCCTTTTATAATATCAGTTTCAGGCTTTAAGCGTGAAATATATTGTTTTTCTGCCAGTTGAAAATATGCATAAACGTCATGCCCAAGTTGTTCCATAAACAGAATTCTGCTTTTTAGTATTGCATACTCTCTATTAGTTTTAACAATTTTATCATGAATATTTTCAGGCCGGATACCAATAACAACTTCATTATCAATACAATTTTTTAAAATATGATTTTCCGGGAGATTAAAGCTGAAAGTATTGGTATTATCTGTAAATTTTAAACTGCCATTATTAAAAGAAACTTTTCCTTCAAAAAAATTCATTGGAGGAGTACCAATAAACCCTGCAACAAACAGGTTCTTGGGATTTTTATAAAGGTTCATAGGAGTATCAACTTGCTGAATTTCTCCTTTATGCATAACTACAATCCTGTCGCCTAAAGTCATGGCTTCTATCTGGTCGTGTGTAACGTAAACAATAGTTGTATTAAGTTTTTGGTGCAATTTTGAAATTTCAATTCGCATTTGAACTCTTAATTTTGCATCCAGATTACTCAAGGGTTCATCAAATAAAAACACTTTAGGTTTTCTTACAATAGCCCTGCCAATAGCTACTCTTTGCCTTTGTCCGCCCGACATTGCTTTTGGTTTCCTGTCAAGCAGGTCTTCAATTTCAAGAATTTGTGCAGCTTCCATTACCCTTGAATGTATTTCCTTTTTCTTAAGTTTTTTTATTTTCAATCCAAAAGCAAGATTTTCATAAGCAGTCATATGTGGATATAAAGCATAGTTTTGGAATACAATAGCAATATCCCTGTCTTTTGGCGGTAAATTGTTTACTATTTTATCGCCAATATGAAGATTCCCCTCGCTAATATCTTCCAAACCGGCTATCATTCTTAATGAAGTTGATTTTCCACAGCCCGAAGGTCCTACAAATACAGTAAATTCTTTATCCTTTATTTCGAGATTTAAATTTTTAACAGCTTTAACTTTGTCATTAAAAATTTTTGAGACATTGTCAAATAATATTGCAGCCATATATCATTATTTTATAATCATTTAACTAATTTAAACTTAAAATTATATTAAAAAAGCAGATTTAGGTATATGAGTTATCCGACAACATAAATCCAATTCGCCTGAAGCAACTATAAACTTATCATCTGATTCAACAATACCGGTTGTAAATACTACATTTTCAATATATATTTGGTCTTTAATATCATTAGTAAGATTTGGATTAGCCTCAAGAAGAGGCTTTTTCATTTCGAGATGAATAATGTTTTGAGGATTATTTTTATCTAATATCGCCCAATATGTACGATAGATTTCTACTTCTCCCTGTTTTTCAACACCATGGAATAATACCAGCCAGCCCGCCGATGTTAATACGGGTTGAGTTCCTCCACCTATTTTTAAAGTTGAAGATGAATTTTTTAAAGATCTTATACATGGTTCATCTAATGGTTTCCAATGTAAAAGGTCGGGCGATTGTGCCAGGTTAATTGAAGGTCCCGGGTTAAAATTACTATCAGGAGGTGTGGCAAAATATAAACTCCCAAGTGGCCTTGTTAATGCAAAATATTTACCGTGTATTTTTCCTTCGAATAAAAGCATATCTTTGTTCTGATGATCGAGAATAATCCCTTCCAACTTATAATTTAGCCCATCTTCAGAAGAATATAAGGTTGTTGAATGCCTTTCGGAACTCACCGAGCAGGTAGTCATATAATATTTATCATTAATAAATGAAACACGTGCATCTTCGATTCCATATTCCTGGTAACCTTTTTGTGGGGCAATAATTTTATCGTAATGAATTTTTACAATTCGATTTCCATCCTTTGTTAATTCAACCGGAAGAATCCATGATAAAGATGTTAATGCACTAACAGGTGTAGGAAGATGTTTTTTAATAATGATTTCACGAGGATCGGAAGTATCAACTTCATCAATATTATATGCATCAAGTACGAATCCTTTCCTTACATCCCATCTTATTGAATGTATTTTTCCGTTAAAAATCGGATTTTTTAGTGCTTCAGCTACTCGAACCATTAATATAAGGTTCCTGTTTGGCAAGCGCGACATTCCCGGGTTAAATGCTCCTAAAACATAAGTATCTTCATTTACCTGGCCTCTTAAAGGAGAAAAGGCTAAATCAATATCATTGGGTTTTAGTATTATTTTATCGAAACTATAAGTTTTCATTTTTTTAAGATTCTATATTTCATACAATGGCTGCCCGGTTTTAGAATTTTGTGGGTACCGATTACACAATTCAGCAAGTATATCTTCATGGCTAATACCTGCATTCATTACAGTGTCGTTTCCCCCATAATAAATAAATATTGTACCATCGGGTTTTCGTATTGCGCCGCATGTAAATACTACATTTGGCACATGAACATAGTCGTTATTATTTACTCTGCAATCGTTTTTTGACGGGAAAAGTATAGGAATATTTGAAACTCTTACTTTTTCAGGATTGTTTAATTCATGTAAAGCTATTCCCAGAACATACGGATTTCCATCCATTGTATTTCTTACACCATGAAAAATATTAATCCATCCGTGTTTTGTTTTAATAGGAGGTGCTCCCGGGCCTATTTTACTGGAAAAGGCACTTGGGCCGCCACTTTGTTTAATAATTGTATCTTTGCTTATCTGCCATTTGTTTTCTGATATTTTATCAGCATAACCTATTTTAATTTCAGAATATATTCCTCCTGTTTGTTCAATGGTGTGATCGTTAGGCCGAAAAAGAGCTGCATATTTATTATTGAATTCCCCCGGAAATATCACAACGTTTCTCATATCCACATCTAAAACAGGTCCGTATCTTGTAATTGATTTAAAATCTTTAGTAGAAGCAAGCGAAACTCTTACTCTGTCTTTTATCGTACCATGATATGCGCTGTATGTAATATAAAAAGTATTGTTAATGTTAGTTATTCTTGGATCTTCAACACCACCGCTTTCATTTTCAATTATTTCAGAGATGTTTAAATTATCAGCAATCTTGTCATTTTTAGTACAGGGCTTAAGAAATGGTTTGTCATTGATTTTCCAGTTTGTAAGCCCGTCTTTGCTAATAGCTTTACCAATTACTGAAATCCCGTTTCGCAAATGCGACCGGAAAAGCATTATTGTTTGGCCATTATATTGAGTAACTCCTGCATTATGTACTGTTAAAACTTTTAAATGTGGTTCTTGCCAGATAGCATTTACATTATGGCTATTCAAAATAGGATTAGCCTTAAACCGGCAAACCGGATTATTGAGACTAATCCTATATTCTTCCCCTAAAATTTCAATTTGTTTTAATATATCTGGCATTTTTTATTTATAATTTTTTACTATTCCTTTTGCTATATAATTTGATTCAATTGCCTGGATACTTAATAATGCTTCAATAGTTGACTCGGCACCGGAATTATAGTTAATTTTACTGGCAGAATCGATCCCGTCGAATCCCTTGCCTGTTACATGATCGTACATAAGCTGGCTTGCAGAATTATTACCAAAAAACCAGGTGGCAATATCTCCCGCCAAGGTAGCATAACTCTCATCCCCGGTAATTATATAAGCTTCAAGTGATGCGAAAATCATTGGAGTGATTCCGTATGCTATTTGAGGAAATGATTGAAAATCCGATTCTGTTATTGAATCATTATTCATAATAATTTTGAATTCACATATAAAATCACGTTCCAAACAATAAGGATAAAAATGATCGACTTCGTTCAGTCCCGCGTTTATAAACTGATCATTTTGTAATATTCTTCCCGTGTACAATAATGCATAAGCTTGTGTATTGCCCCAAGCGTGCCAGATATTTTTCCAGCTTAAAAATGCATAATGCGGAAACTTATCCTTATCGCCATATTGAGCTGCAATTAAAGAGTTGCCTAATCTTAAAAGAAGATCATAAACTACCGATGATTTATTAATTTGATAATAATTGGTTAAGCTCATCATTATTAGCGCAATTTGATCAGCTCCCTGGTCGGCAACCCACGATGGAATTTCAATACCATCAATTACAACTGTACTGTAATTTGAAATAAAAATTTGATCAATTTTATTTATCAGATCTTCTATTATAGGTATTGTTTGTGTTTTTAGGCTATCTAATTCAGGTGAATCCAGCAGGTTTAATTCCGAAAACGCCCAAAATGCCCTCCATGACCAAAAATTGGGTATTGGTAAACTATTTGTATGAGTTGTATTTATTGCCTCATCAGGGAACATGAAATTATAAAAATAGCCGTTATTGGCTTTCATATACAATAAAAACCGGGTAAATGATTTTATTTTGTTAAGAATTTCCTGATTGGGGGAATCTTTATATTGGCGGCAGTAAAAAACCAATGTTCGTGCTACATCATCGACACAGGTAAATCCTTCATCATCATCAGCAACTAACTGATAATCCGGGGCATCACAGTATATCCAGATAGTACCTAAATAAGTATTATTTATTTCGACTTCCTGATATAAATGTTCCAGATGTGATGTATTTAATAAAGAATTATTTGATAAGGGAACATTATTTTTTGAGCATGAACTTAACAATGTTAAGAATAACAATATGTATTTAAAATTCAGCATAAGTTTTTACTTTTTTAATAATTCGATTAAAAGAGTATTGATATTGACAGTAGCAAAACTGGTTGCACTATCTGACATAGCATAGGGGATTACCAAATTATTGGCATGTTGCAATATTCCACATGTATAAACAACATTAGGGACATATCCTTCACGTTCTTCACTGTTTGGTGAAATTAAAGGCTTGTCCAATGTAGCAAGTACTTTTTCGGGATTATTTAAATCAAGCAAAGTGGCACTTATTACGTATTTCCTTAATGGTCCCACAGCGTGAGTAAGCAATAACCATCCGGCAGAAGTTTTAACAGGGCTGCCTGAATTTCCCAATTGAATTAATTCCCATTTTCTTTCAGGTTTTTGTATAATTTTATACGTATCCCAGTAATATAAATCATCCGAATACATAATTGATATATATTGACCTCCCTGCCTGCCTATCATTGTATATTTCCCGTTAATTTTTTCAGGGAAAAGCGCCATTCCTTTATCAAATATGGCACTACCATGAAGTGCCCGAACCTTAAAAGAACAAAAATCTTCAGTTTCTATAATCTGAGGTTGTATGTTTTTACCATTATAAGCCGTATAGGTTCCGATGTATTTTGTTTCATTCTTATCAGTAAATTTCACGAACCTTACATCTTCCATTCCCATGGATTCTGCTTTTGAAGAAGGAAAAATAACACGACTGTTTAATGGTGTTTCTTTATCGAAAATTATATCGTAATTAGTGTCAAGTATATCTTCCAATGCTTCCTGTGTTGAAACTAAATTTATTTCAGTATCATTTGAAAGATTTGTTATTAAATTAAATGCTTCTGTTTTAGAAAATTGATGCGGAAGTTTTTCTAAAACCAAAGGGTGAAATTCAGGATAAAATTTGGATATTTTTACAACAAAATCTCTCGAATATTTCGGATTATCAGTTTTATTTGCGCCGGAAAGTTTTGGTGGTAAAGTGTCTAAAATAATATTCCCGGTTTTTGAAATAATACCTGTCATGAATTCTATTGATGATATATGCCCTTCGCCTGTGGCTCTCAGGCTTATGATAAAACGGAGTTCTCCTTCTTTTAACCCGCTTTGATCGGGATGAGCAACGATTGAAGGATTAAATAAGGCTGCTGCCTCTATAGAGTATTCTTTTGTAAAATATGCCCCCAACAACAGTTTTCTGGAATCAGAAAGGTTTTCCGGCGAAGGTACATATTGTTCAATCTTATTATAATTTGCAGCTATATTCTCCTTGAATTTATAATGCCTGCTTTCGAATTCAATAAAAATTTGATTGAGTGTTTCTTCTGCTTTCTTTTCATCTAACTCTAGCACCTTCGAAACAATATGATCAATTCGATATTTACCGTTTAAATGTAAAAATAGAGGAATAACCCTTGCAGGGTTTGCATTAATTTTGACATTTAACCTGTTTACATTAATCATTAGTATAAACTTATTTAATATTATCCTTTTATTCCGGAAGAAGCCATGCTTCTGATAAAATGTTTTTGAAAAATTGCGTATGTAATAATAATTGGTAAAGCCAGTAAAACAGCCGATGCCAGTTTTACACCCAGTTGAGCATCAGATCTTCCGCCTACAGCAAATAGTGTAACCAATTGAGGCATTGTCATTAGATTTTCATCGCGTATTACTATCAATGGCCATAAAACATCATTCCAGGAAGCCATAAATGTTAATATTCCAACCGTAATTATTGTGGGAATAATATTGGGCCATAAAACCCTGAAAATAATCCCGGCTTCACTACAGCCGTCAACGCGGGCAGCGTCAATTAAATCATTCGGGATGCTTTTAAAGGCCTGCCTGAACATGATAATGGCAAATGCACTGTTTAATGCAGGAACAATAAGAGCCGTAAAAGTATCTACCCACTTAAATTTAACCATTAATATATAATTGGGAATCAGTGTTATCTGAAAGGGCAGGGTCATGGTAAAAATGATAATAAAAAAAAGTAAATCACGACCCTTAAATTTTAATTTGGCCAGTGAATACCCAATCATAGAACCAAATACTATAACTCCAAATGTTGAACTCCCAGCCACAAATAAACTATTTAACAAAGATTTCCATATAGGAATTTTCTGAAACATTACCAGGTAATTTCTAAAAGTAATTTCACGGGGCAATAGGGTGAATTCACCGATTAGTGATTCAGGGGTTAAAGATGCAACAATCATCCAATAGAATGGATAAATAAACGATATTGTTGCAGCAATAAGCAAGATATATAATATAAGTTTTCTAACTTTCATTTTCAATAGTATATTTTTGAATAACTACCACAAGCATTATTATCATGGCAAAAAATACACCGAGTGTTGCAGAATATCCCATGTGATAATATTCAAATGCTTGTTTGTATATGTAAAGCATAGCTGATAGTGTACTGTTTAAAGGGCCTCCTCCGGTCATTATGTAAGGTTCGATAAACAGGCTAAATCCTCCGATGGTTGATAAAATAGTTACCATAAAAATGGTAGGGTTAATAGAGGGCAAGGTAATGTGTCGGAATTTTTGCCATGAGGACGCACCTTCAATATCGGCTGCTTCATAATACATTTTGGGAACTGTTTGTAATCCTATTAAAAATAAGATTACATAGAGGCCTACATTTTTCCATGTAGCCATAAATGCTATTGAAGTCATTGCCAGATTTTGGTTTGATAACCAACCTACTTTGCCGGCACCAATATTTATAAGGATTCTGTTTAAAAGACCTGAATCATAAGAATATAACTGCTGCCATAACATGGTGACAACTACACCCGAAATAACTACAGGCAGAAAAAAAGCTGCTCTGAAAAATCCCCGCATAAATATTTTTTTATTAAGCAAATATGCCAGAGCCAGGGCAACAATTATTTGTAAGGGAATATGTACGAGTAAAAAAACAATAGTATTGATAATAGCTTTCCAAAACAATCTGTCCTGAAAGAGCCTTAGAAAATTATCAAAACCTACAAATTCCGGTGATGAGATAATATTCCACTTATGGAATGTCAGGATTAAAGAGAAAACTACAGGAAATACAATAAATAGTGTTAAATGGATCAAGTACGGCGAAACCATTAAATAAGGTAATATTCTGTTTTTTAATCCTTTTTTTTTCATATTACATTATTTTATCAATCTTCAATCTTCAATCTTCAGTTCTCTGTTTTCGATTTACACTCTGTCAATTACTTACTGCCTACTATTTTTTAGCTCTTAACAATACGTTTACAGCCTTTTCAGCATCGTTAATAGCCTTTTCAGGGCTTTTTAAGTTGTATAATACGCAAGCT
The DNA here is from genome assembly GCA_021108325.1 of Bacteroidales bacterium. GTDB lineage: Bacteria > Bacteroidota > Bacteroidia > Bacteroidales > UBA12077 > UBA12077. The sequence continues at coordinate 113,135 of JAIORB010000027.1, forward strand.
TCGTATTCTTGTGATATAATATCCAAAACTTCGGTTATAACCTCACAATTATCAATTCCTTTTACATGCTTTGCCTGTTGTGCAAAAACTTTGAGTTTAGGATTATTCCTGAAAAAATCCTGATATGCAGCAATTGTATCAATTCCACTTCTTCTTGGCAGTTGATTTGATAATGCAAGGAACAATGAATCTCCACGGGTATCAATCATGGTTTTAATAAAATCAAAAGCTAATTGTGGATTCTCACAAGTGTTAAAAATGACTATCGATTTAGGATCGCAATAAGTAAATATTGGCCCTTCATGGTCATCGGGGACAGGTATGTTGGTAAAATCATAATCCATCTCTTCTGGTTTGAATTTTTCAAGATATTTAATTTCCCACGAGCCGGTAAATTTGGTAACCACCTGCCGGCTTATAAATTTGTCTTGCGTAGCTGCCTGTGGTTCTTTAGAAAAATAGTCGTTTTTGTATATGTCTTGTAAAAACTGAAATACCTCAATGGCATGTTCATTATTAAAAGCAGCCTTATTGGTTTCAATTAACGGTATTCCGTTTGATGCTGCCAGATATAATGGATAAAAATTAAACAACCTTTGATACCATACAGTTTTTACTGAAGTAATTCCCAGCCATTGATCAATATAACCGTCTCCGTCGGTATCTTTTTTAAATTTTTCTGCCGCTTCCAAAAATTTACTATAGGATAGTGGCCCTTTATCAATTCCCAAATCACTTTGTGCAGAATGATTATACAAAGTCATTATGGGGTTTATTTTCCAGGGGATTTGATAAATATGCCCGTCATTCGATGTAATTTCACTTATTGTTGCAGAATCACATCTTGTATATATAAATTCAATAAAACCCGGCAGAGTATCAAGTGCAACCAGAATATTTGCTTTTGCATAAAATTCTACTGAGCCTTGCCACATATTGGAATAAATATCCGATGTGGTTTTTCCTACAACGGCTGCAAGTATAATTTCTTCGCTTGATTGTCCTTCAGGAACAGGTTGATATTGAATTTTTTCATCCGGGTGCTGGGAATTCCAATTATCTACCAATATATTCGCGAATTCAATTTCACTATTGTTGCTCGACGACCAGTAACTAAGGGCAAAATTATTATCTTTCGCTCTATTGGAACATGATGATAAAATTACCAGAAGAAAGAGAAATATTCCATATTGCTTTATTTGCTTCATTTATTGTTATCGGGTTATAATAATGAGTACAGTTTAAAAACCCTGCCAGGGTAATCTTGTTAAAATTCTAAATTGCACAAAGCAGGTTATCAGTCTATTAATACAACCCTGGCAGGGTTCTGTAATTTAGCTTAAATAAGCTCCCCCCGCTCTGGCGGGGGAAACTACATTTTTAAGCTATAAAAAAATAATTAATCTATGGTTTTTCTAAGTTATATATACTTGTAATCTGCGTAGCAGTAAGTACTGTATTGTACATTCTTATCTCATCAAGAATTCCATGGAAATATCCTCCCCAATCAAGAGGTATGATTTTATCAACACCATAATTATCTGCAGTTGCTGCATATTTACTTGAACCAACTCCAAAAACTAAATCATGACCGGTAACAGTTACTAAATCACCTGTTTCCCCGTTAATTGTTCTTGTTTTAAGACCGTTAATATAAAATATCAATTGGCCATCTCCCCAAGTTGCAACAATATGATACCATGTATCCAGGTCTAAAACAGGTTCTGTATCATCTTGAAGAAATAAACCGTCTCCAGCTTGATCAATACATCCTGTAAAATATGCTTTATTTGCTGATTGAAGTTGAAATTTATATCCATTCCATGATTGTAAACCTAAGAAACGATTGCTTTCTCTCACTTCAGCAGCATTTACCCATAATGCAATAGTTAATTGTGCAGGGTTTATGGCAGTAGTATAAGGAACAGTTATTTTAGCACCTTCATTAAATGAAATAGCTTTACCTGCATTTCCATAACGGTCGGTTGTCCAAGTTGGAACGCCTGAGCCAAAACCTGTTTCTGTTCCAAAAGTACCATCATAACCATTATCAGAGTAGTCTTTAGCTGTTGTTCCTGTACCATCGTCAAAAGCCCAATGGCCAATTAAAGCATCCGGTGCAATAGGAGAAATTTCCGCAGCTTCATATACCGTTATTGCAGCATCCAGTGCAGTAACACTATTGTCAACCTCGGTTTGAGTAGCGAGAGGATTAAGTTCAACTACTTTAGCAAGATCAATAACAGCTTGCAAAGTTGCCTGAGAACCAATAGCATATTGGCCATTAGCAGTTCCTTCTTCGGTTGTGGCAATTAAATTTTCAGCTTCAGTAATTTTTGCCGATAAGGCTGTTTTATCAACAGGATCATCATCATCATCATCACTACAAGCTGGTACAAAAGCAATACTAATTACAAGGAATAGTACCGCTAATAATTTAGCATAATTTGTTTTTAGATTTTTCATTTGTTTATAAAATTTAGTTAATAAAAAAAATAATTAGTAAAATATTAAATTTCAGAATTTGCATCTATTTCACTTTGAGGAATTGGAAAATACCTGTGATCTTCGTAATTAAAATTTGTATTGCTTAATGCTTGTTCAGCTATATTTTTACCATAACGCATTAAATCGTAAAAACGATGGAACTCAAAACCTAGCTCCACTCTTCTTTCGTGGTAAATAGCAGTTCTTAAATAGCTTGTGTTTGAATTAGTAATATCAGGCAATAATTGATCAGGAATGGTCCCGGTATATCCGTCTAATTCTGTATCATACAAATAACACTCTCTAGCTCTTTTACGAACCTCATTTAAAGGGATTAAAGCTTCTGCACCTCGGTTAAGTTCATTAAGTGCTTCAGCCTGAATTAATAATATTTCGGCATACCTCATAAAGGTATAATTCAGGTTTCCGTCACCAATAGGCACTTCAGATGTAGGTTGTACATGTTTCTTTTGTAAATAACCGGTAACAGACCATGTAGGGTCAAATGGTTCTCCATTAACCCAATCTTGCCCGTCTCGTCCCACGGTATAATCCAGGCGTGGGTCATAAACACTATCTACAGGTGTAATTTCAAACTCATCAATATAATTTTGTGTTGGAACATTAAACGAATAGCCACTGGGCTTAGGAGAAAAATATTGATTTAGGTAAGACCCTAAAAACGGTGACTGTTCTTCCAAATGTTGAATTTCGAAAATTGATTCTGAATTGTTTTTATCCAGCACATTAAAATTATGGCTGTAAACATCCATTAAATCATAGATTAATAAACCTTCAACAGCATTAGCATTATCTAAGGCAAGTTGCCATTCCCCTTGAAATAAATATACTTTTGCTAATAAGCCCAGTGCAGCTCCCCTGGTAGCCCTGCCAATATCATCACTATCGTAACTTACAGGTAATGCGGCACTTGCATCTGTTAAATCTTGTTCGATTTGGGCATATATTGTTTCAACAGAAGAAACAGGTATATTTAAATCCTCAACGCTTGTAATAGTTGTTGTTTTTAATGGTATTGCCCCAAAAATATTGCTTAGATGAAAATAGTAATAAGCTCTCAGAAATTTAGCTTCAGCAATAATACGTTGTTTTAATTCTTCATCCATATCAATATCGGGCACGTAAGAAGTAACATTGTTTGCCCTTACAATTCCTTCGTAGTAATGTCTCCATATCGACTCTATTTCTCCGTTATCCGGATTAACAGCAAAATCATTAATATAAGTAATATCACTTCTGTCTCCGGCATCTCCTCCTTTAAGGGCGTCATCGGAAGCCACATCTCCGAATACCCATAAATTATTTGCTGTATTTACAAATGCACAAAGTTCATAAGTGCTGTTTACAGCAAGAATCGCGTGTTCTTCTGTTTGATAAAAAGTTGTATTAGTATATTCTCCTTGCAATTCAACATCCAGCATGTTATCACAACTACTAAACGAAATGAATAAACAAGATATTAACCCGTATATGTATTTTGATTTCATGATAATTGTTTTTTAAAATGTTAGTTGTACTCCAAAACTAATGGTAAAAGCTGCCGGATATGTACCCCAATCTATTCCTGTTACACGAAAAGCTTCGCTGCCATGTAAAGTATTATCGCTGGTTGTTAATTCCGGGTCTAATCCCGGATAATTAGTTAAAGTATATAAATTTGTACCCGAACAGTAAACTCTTAGTTTAGTTAAAGATAATTTTTCCAGCATTGTCTCAGAAAGACTATAACCAATTTGGATATTCTTTAATTTTAGATACGAAGCATCCTCTAAGAATCGAGATGACGGCCTTGCATTATTCGATTTTGCTTCCCAGGAGGCCCGTGGTTGTGTATCGCTTGTTCCTTCGCCTGTCCATCGTTCATCATAATAATCTTGTGTAAGATTAAACGGGCGGTAAAAGCCTTCAATATCCGTTGCTATTTGGTTATATATTTTATGTCCGTAAGCACCTGCTATAAACATAGAAAAATCGAATTGTTTATAATTTAACCCTATGTTTATACCTGCTGTTATTTTAGGAATAGAGCTTCCTAAATGTGTTCTGTCTTCACTGTCGATTATACCGTCATTGTTTTGGTCTTTAAATTTAACATCGCCCGGTTCAATACCATTTCCCTGGAAAGCGTGAGTTACAATTTCCATTTCGTTTTGGAATATGCCTTCCATTTCGTACAAATAAAATGATCCTATGGGATATCCTTCTTCGGTTTTGGTTGCATAAACACCATTGTCAATACGCCCGGCCAGGATAGGATTATCTAGTTCCAGCATTTCATTATGAAGTAGTGCTCCATTGGCTTTAATATAATATGAAAAATCATCTGAACTATATTTTCGATACCCAATGGTTAATTCTAATCCTGTATTTAAGATTTTACCTGTATTTACAATCGGGGGATCGGCATAACCTGCCGAAGAAGGTATAGATACACCTAACAGCAAGTTGTCAGTTGTTTTATAATAATAATCTATACTTATATCTAATTTACGATTATAAAGAAACAAATCAGTACCAATGTCTATTTGATTACTTGTCTCCCATTGTACATATTCGTTTCCTAATTTATAAGTTGCATACCCTTCTTGATTATCGTATCCCAATGGATATTGATAGCCTGATTTAATGCGTTCCAGGTATGCAAAATCAGGAATTTCCTGATTTCCTACTTCTCCATAACTAAGTCTTAATTTCCACTGGTCTATAATATCGCTATCTTTAAAAAAGTCTTTGTCAATTCTCCATCCTAATGAAACTGAATAAAAAGTTCCCCATCTATTCTCTTCACTAAATCTCGAAGAACCGTCTCTTCTGATTAATCCTGATAAAAAGTATTTTTCTTTCAAGTTATAATTAACTCTAGAAAAATAGGAAAGCAGGTTATAAGTTATTTTACTTTCGTATGTAGTTTTTATACCTAAACCATTTCCAAGATAAACAGATACAGGATTTTGGTCGGGAAATTTTCTATCAGTTACTTCGGTAACAGCAAATTCATTATTAACACTTTCAATACCGAGTATGGCATTAAAATTATGAATGTCATTTATAGTTTTGTTATAATTTAATACATTGCTCCACGTCCAGTTAAATGAAGAATTATGTATAACATTTAAAGAATTTTCTTCATTTACTTTTCTACTGGTACTATTTCCCCAGGTTTTATTAAATCTTCTTTGCTTGGATTCATTATTATCTATTCCAAAAATGGAAACTATATTTAAATCTTCGGTTAATTTGATTTTAGCATTGAAATCTCCGAAAGTACTAAATGCTTTTTTAACATTATCGGTATTTTCTAAAAGTCCTACAGGGTTGTATCCATCACCCATTAAGGCAGGATAGTCAGGTAAATCAACAAATTCACCTTCATCATCATATATAGGAATCATAGGATTTCTGAAAAAAGCATAACGGACAGCACTTCCACCGTTTCCACCATAACCATCTCCCGAACTCCCAACTATATTTGTTGTTGATTTTGTTATATTAATATTAGCACCAACAGTTAGCCAATCCTTAACATCAGAAGTAATGCTGATTTTTCCTGTAAGTTTTTCATAATCGCTTCCTATCAATATTCCTTCCTGTCCAAAATAGCTTCCCGAAATATTATATTGAGTTTTTTCATTGCCTCCGCTTATTCCCAAATAGTAATTACCTATAATGGCTGTTCTAAAAATAGATTCCAAATGGTTAATGTTCGGGGTACTATTAAGAATATCATCTGTTATTTTATCACGCCATAATTCCGGATTATCAGGAATGGTATTATTAAAATTATCTGCTGCTTCATTAAATAATTCTGCATATTCATATTTGTCACACATTTCAGTTAATTGGCCATGTTTTTGAAATCCTGTACTTGAATTAAAAGTTATTCTCGGGTTACCGTCTTTCGATCCTTTATAGGTTGTAATCAATACTACCCCATTATTTGCCCTTGATCCATATATTGCAGCCGAAGCGGCATCTTTTAATACACTGATAGATTTTATATCTGAAACAGAAAGGGTATTCATTGCATCTTTAGTTGGTACGCCATCAACTATATATAGAGGCGAACCATCTCCTGTAACAGATCCAACACCCCTTATTTGTACGGCTACACCTTCGCCCGGGGCGCCTGTATTTTGGGTAATATTAACACCTGCAGCTAATCCTTGCATAGCCTGTGAAATATCAGGGACACTGATTTTAGTAATATCATCAATTTTTATTGTTGAGATAGATCCTGTAACATCTGATTTTTTTTGTGATCCATAACCTATAACTACAACATCATCTAATGCAATAGTATCCATTTGCAAAACAACATTTATTTCACTTTGGCCATTAACCGGAATTGAAATGGGTAGATATCCAACATATGAAAACACAAGGGTTATGTTTGGATCACTTACTTCAAGTGTGTAATTTCCGTCAAAATCGGTTACTGTTCCGGTTGTTGTCCCTTCAATAATAATATTTACTCCAATCAGGGACTCTCCGGTTTCATCGGTCACTTTACCCTTAATTATAAATTCTTGCTGCGGAGAGCTTTTGGTTGCTTTTTGAGGAGTTATAACAATATGGTTATCAACATATTTATAAGTAAAGCCGCATTGTGGTAATGTTTTATCAAGGATATCATCAATACTGCCTTTTTTCGGTGTAAACGAAACTTTCTGTTTTAAATTAACCTGATCATTCTGGAAAAAAACGGTATAATCACTGTTATTTTCAACGTATTCAAAAAGATCCTCAATTGTTTGTGTATCAGCTACTGCTAAATTCTGAGCTGTTAAATTAAAAGGAGAATAAACAATTAAAAGCAATATTATTATTCCTGCTTGAAACCTGAAAAGCAGATTTGATAAATTATGTTTGTTTTTCATTCGGGTATAATTTTTAGTATATAGTATTAAGTACATAGTATCAAGACAAAATAGCTTTTAGTACAATTTACAATTACTAACCAGGCTATGCCGGGTTTCACCCTTCTCTCTTTTTCTTCCCGGATAACTATCGGGATCACATTTTCCTATCTGTTAACTGTCAATTGAATCCTGTAACTCTTTCTTGACAAAACCCCGGCAGAGCCTTCTGTTTTACTGCTACTAACCATGCCCTGCAAGGTTTCGTCATTCACTATTTAACCCTTTTCTTAATCTACCAGTTGCATCCTGCAACTTATTTGCACAAACTCCCACAGTCTAACTTCAGACACTGTCGGGTTTCCCCTTTTCTCTCTATCTAATAAATATCGTGTCCTTTTTTATTTCATAATTAATTGATGTTGTCAGGCTTATTATTTCAAGTATCTTCCTGATATCATCATTAATATTAAATTCACCGGTATATCGTAAATCTTCAATTTTAGTATTTTGTATGTTAATAACTATATTGTGTGATCTCTCTAATTTTCGGGAAATATCTGCGAAGCGTTGATTTCTGAAAATGATTTTACCATCTTTCCAGGATGAATACATTTCTACATTTTCGGTTTTAAATATTTTTGATTGATTTTTATTACAAAGTAGCAAATAGGTTTGATTAGCATTTAGTATAGCAGATTTTCCTTTATCATGCGAAATGCTGATTTTTCCCCTTTCGAGAGATATTTGATGTATATTTTCATTAGGATAAGCAGAAACATTAAACGCTGTTCCTAAAACTTTAACCGTATTTTCTGAAGTATGAATAAAAAAAGGCTTGCGTGAATCATGTGTTACATCGAAAAAAGCTTCTCCTTCCAGAAATACTTCCCTCTTTTTTGTGCCAAAATTGCTTCCATATTTTAGTTTAGTATCAGAATTAAGAAATACCAGGGAGCCATCGGGCAATAAAATATTTTTAATCTGGCCTTTAGGTGTAATAATTTCGTGATAAGCAATTTCATTATTTGTATTAAAAATAGAATCACTAAAAAAAACAGAACCTGCCAAAACCATTAAAAAAGCAAAAACAGCAGCATATTGCCAGATTTTAATTTTAAACTTTTTAAATCCGGCAAGGGTTCTTTGATTATCGATATTCAAGCGCCTATTTAAGCGGTTCCATTCCGTATTAATAAATTCTTGTGATAATGACTGTTTCTTGAAATTTATAAGTTGTATAAATTTTTTTGCTTCTGTTGCAGTTTTATGTTTATCGGGGTTCTCTGCCAGCCGATTTTCCCACAATTTAATATTATCGGGATTTGTTCCTTTGGCATAATCTAAAAAAGATTCATCTGAAATGAAATCTTCAAATTGATAGTCTGAAAAGTTTTTCATCATTATAGTATGTATTTAATTAAGAGTCAAAAAAAGCGATTTGCTACTCACAAAAAAGAAGGAAAATATAAAGTTTATTCTATTGTACAGAATGTCAGGCATATAAGAAACAATAAAAAGCTGTTATTTTTTAGTTTTTCCCGTAGTATATTAAATGTCCTGTTAAGTATATTGCATACAGACTGTTTTTTGATTGACAAGCTCCGGCTGATTTCCGAATTTGACAGGTTACAGTAAAACTTCAGGTAAATAATTTCTCGTTGTTTATCGGTTAAATCTTCAAGCAGGGTAGTAATTATTTTTCTTGTTTTAGTTTTGGCTTCATGTTCAATAATAATATCTTCATGCGAAATAACAAACTCGTTTTCCTGTTTGTTATTACCAGGTAACAAAGTAAATATTATATTTTTATTTGATGTTTTAAGTAATTTATTTCTAAATATTTTAAAAATATATGCTTTTACATGTACAACGTCTGATAATTTATTCCTGTTTTCCCATAAGTTTGCAAATATATCTTGAATAGTATCTATAACATGATTATCATCACTGCTAAGTTTTTTGCCATAAAAATACAGATCGTTATAAAATCTGTAAAACAAGCTGTTTAATGCATCTGGATTGTTTTCTTTAAGATCAATCCATAATTCAGAATCGCTTTTTTCTGATAAGTTATTTTTGCAGGAGATTATATTCATTTTAAAAAAACAGCTCTATATAATACCTAAAAGTATAGATTCTGCGTTTAAACTCCAAATGGTGATTATTTCAAAAAAAAATAGAGCTATTCAAAATAACTCTATTTAATTTATTTTAGAGGCTCTTAGTTATTTAACGGCATCAACTGCTATTTTTAAAGCATCTTCAAGCATCTTAGTATCCGGTTCAGGAATAAAACCATTTTTCATCATCATATCGATCGTATCTCTGGTTTGTTTAATATCAGCCATGGTACGGTTAAATGCCTCATCCCAGGTCATCTGTACACGGGCAACTCCATTCTTAATAGCTTCCATTGCAACATCGGCAGCTTCGTGAGCAAACATTTCAGTTTCGTCCATTTTCGGCATAATATAATCTGCATTAATACTATTCTTTTCTGCATAATTCGCCATAGAATATGCAGCAGTAATAGCCATTTCATCAGTTATTTTTCTGGCTTGAACTAACAATGCTCCTTTTAGAATTCCAGGAAACCCTAATGAATTATTAACCTGATTTGGGAAATCGCCACGGCCTGTTGCAACAATGTATGCTCCTGCTTCTTTTGCTGCATAAGGATAAATTTCAGGTACAGGATTAGCACATGCAAAAACAATTGGTTTTGTACCCATACTTTTTATCCACTCAGGCTTAACCACATCAGGTCCTGGTTTGCTCAGTGCTATAAGAACATCAGCACCTTTACAAGCTTCAACTATATCATTAATTTTATTTGGATTTGTTTTTTGGCAAAGTTCCCATTTACGATAAAATCTTGGATCAGCTTTAATATCTTCGCGATCTTTATGTAATCCTCCCTTTGAATCAAATAAGGTCATATTTTCCGGATTAGCTCCAGCTTGAAGAATTAAACGAGCAATAGTCGTATTTGAAGCTCCGGCTCCATACATAACTACTTTAATGTCGTCAATTTTTTTACCAACAATTCGCAATGCATTAATAAGCCCGGCAAGAGTTACAGAACCTGTTCCCTGAGCATCGTCGTGCCATACCGGGATATCGCATTCTTCTCTTAATGTATCAAGTACCTTATAGCAGTTTGGTTGCGAGATATCTTCAAGGTTAATAGCGCCAAAACTAGGCTGCAACATTTTTACAAAATTGATGATTTTATCAGGATCATGCTCCCCTTTTTCGTTGTAACTGTCAACGCATAATGCAACGGCATCAACACCGGCAAGGTATTTCATTAAGTAAGCTTTTCCTTCCATTACTCCTAATCCTCCCGGAGGAGTACAATCTCCATCACCTAAAACCCGTGTTGAATCTGATACAACAGCAACCATATTACTACGATTTGATAATTCAAAAGAAGTATCGTTATTATCGCGTATAGTTGTAGATATTTTTGAAACTCCCGGTGTATAATAAACATTAAACCAGTTAAAGCCATAAATACCGGCTTTGGGAAGGGTTTGCATTTTTCCACCGTAAAACTTGTGACTCGATAAAGCCAATTCCTTTAAAAAAACTGTTTTCGCTTTTGCAATTTGTTCCTGAGTAAAGTTTTCAGGAAATAAAGCATCCAGATTTTGTAAGGAAAGATCAATTTTTGACATAAAAACCTCCGTATTTTAATTTTAGTTTGATTTGTAATCAGGTTACCTAACAAAAATACTAAATAATTTGCCTTAATAATAGAGGTTATCTTATCATAAATGCCTGATTCTTATGTTATATAACATTAATAGTAAAGGGTGACTCATGAATCACCCTTTTACTATTGTTTATAATTTATTTTACTGTTCAGGTTCTTTGTCGGATATTTCAAAGTGCTGAAGTGGATCTTTACTGATTTTTTTATATTCAGATCTACTTTTGTAGATATCACAAGCGAGATAAATAGCATTTCTGAACGATATTTCAGATGCCTGACCTAAACCGACTATTTCATAAGCCGTTCCGTGTCCGGGAGATGTTCTGACAAAATCTAAACCAGCAGTATAATTAACCCCTGAATTAAAAGCCAGTGCTTTAAATGGTGTTAAACCCTGGTCGTGATACATAGCCAGAATAGCATCAAATTTCTTGAAATTATCGCTACCAAAAAATCCATCGGCAGGATATGGCCCAAGTGCTAATATACCTTCTTCTTTAGCTTTTTTAAGAGAAGGAATAATAATATCAATTTCCTCAGTTCCTAATAAACCATTATCTCCTGCATGCGGATTTAGACCCAAAACAGCAATTTTAGGTTTTCTAATACCGAAGTCCTGAATAAGGCTTTTATTCATTATTTTAAGCTTACTTAAAATGGCTTCTTCTGTAATTGCCTCAGAAACTTTACTTAAAGGCAAGTGTGTTGTAACAACTCCAACTTTAAGGTTTTCACTTACCATTAACATCAAAGATTCCTTTGATTCAGATTCCTTTGTAAGATATTCGGTATGTCCGGGAAAATTAAATTTTTCGGATTGAACGTTATCTTTATTTATTGGAGCTGTAACTAAAACATCAATTTTACCATCTTTTAAATCTTTCACAGCATTTTCTAAAGAAATTAAAGATGATTCACCGGCAATATTTGTTGACTTACCAAGCTCAACACGAACATTATCATCAAGACAATTAATTATGTTTGCCCTTTTTACATTTGCTTCATCTGCGGATCTGATGTTGTTAAAACTGAAATTTACAATGTTCAATGCTTTACGATGATAAGCAGCAACTTTTGCTGATCCGTAAACAACAGGAATGCAAAAATCAAATATTCTGTTATCCATTAAGGATTTGATAATTACTTCGTAACTTACTCCATTAATATCTCCATGAGATATTCCAACAACTATTTTATTTTGAATCATATATCGTATTTTATATAGTCAAACAATAAAGGTAATTAAAGAAACAAAATTAACTATAATATTTTTAAGAATTGGTTTAATTTCTTAAATCCGCAGATGTTTTTTAACCGCAAAGTTCACAATGATTTACGCAAAGTTCACAAAGAATTTAAAGTGATGTTTTTTCTTTGAGACCTTTGTGATCCCGAAAGTTTTCGGGACTTAGCGTTCATTGCGGTTTCATGTTTTTTTTTATTATTTACTTGCGTATTTAAGGTAATTAAAATTACAATTTACTATTGAAGAAGTCGAAAAGCAAGCGAACACCAACAGCTGTTGCTCCAATTCCCCTGTAATTATCTTGTTTAGTTAGAAATGCAGATCCTGCAATATCTAAATGTATCCACTGATAATAGGTGAAATGTTCGAGAAATTTAGCAGCAGTAATTGCCCCAGCTTCACGTGCGCCCAGATTTTTAATATCTGCAATGTCAGATTTTAACATTTCATCATATTCTTCCCAAAGGGGAAATTCAACAATTCTTTCATAAACATTATTCCCTGATACTTTTAGTTGTTCGAACTGATTGTCTTTAACATTACTCATGGCTACAATTCCCAAATCTCCGATTGCCGCATGTGCAGAACCGGTTAATGTAGCCAGATCAATAACTAATTCAGGATTATAATTTTTAGCAAAACTTAAAGCATCAGCAAGTATTAACCGGCCTTCTGCATCTGTATTTTTTACTTCAACAGTAGTTCCGTTATGCATTGTAATAATGTCGTCCGAAGCATAAGCATTACCATTTGGACGATTATCTGTTGCCGGAATTAAACCAATAACATAAACAGGAATTTTTGCTTTTGTAATTGAGTGAATTGTTCCTGCGACTGCTGCAGCACCTGCCATGTCGGATTTCATGGTGTCCATATAATTGCCGGTTTTAATATTCAGCCCTCCGGTATCGTAAACCACTCCTTTACCAACCAGAACAAAAGGTTTTTTGTTAACTGCATTTTCAGGTTTCCAGGTTAAAATGGTAAATGTTGGTGGATCAACACTTCCTTTGTTCACAGCCAATAAACCATTCATTTTTAATGATTCAATTTTCTTTTTATTAAAAACCTCTACTTCAAACCCTGCTTTTTTTCCAAGTTTTTCAATTTCAAGCGATAGCTGTTCTGCATTTAAAAAAGAAACAGGTTCATTTACCAGATCTTTGGTGCTATAAACTGATTCAACCAAAATATTAAGTTCAGATATTTGTTTATCATCAACCAGTGTGTTGTATATAAGAATTTCTTCAAGATGATTTTCCTTTTCTTCCGGTTTACTATAATATTTTAGAAACTGGTAATGACTTAACGCTAACCCTTCGGTAAATGCTAATGTGTATTCAGTATTATTACATAAATCAACTACTAAAATTTTACTGTGTTTATTTGTCTTTATGTCGCTATAAAGTTTTCCTGCGGCCCTACGTAATTTTTCTTTTACAATGTGCTGTTCTTTTTCTGTATTAACCCACTGTATGTACGACCATTTGGGATATGAATTAATTTTGATATTGGTTTTTTTATCAGATGCCTGGTTTTTTATATACTCAAATTCGGCTGGAGAAAAGAATACGTTTTTTAAATCTTCTTCTTTTTCAGCAAGGTATATCACAGGTAAATCAACCTGAATTTCTTTTATTTTAGTTATTTTAATATTCATAGTTAAATATTTTTAGTTACAGATTGTAAAGTTAATAATTTTGATCCTTGAATTATTATTTTGTTGCTTAACTAAATTGACAGCTTTTATTTGATTAATTTTGTGTTCACATTTTAAAATATGGTTTTTACAGATTTATATAAAAAAGCACTAAACTTTGAGTTTTTAACAATAGAAGAAGGCCTTTTGTTGTATGAGCAAGCTCCTTTAGAAGAATTGATTTATTTGGGAAATCAATTAAAACAAACTCAGAAGCCCGGTAATATTGTTACATGGCAAATCGACAGAAATATTAATATTACAAATGCCTGTATATCGCAATGTAAATTTTGTAATTTTTACAAAAAACCTAATGATAAGGATGTTTATGTAACTACTATTGATGAATATAAAACGAAAATTGAAGAACTTTTTAACTTAGGCGGAGAACAGATATTATTACAAGGCGGTTTGCATCCTAAACTGAAACTCGATTTTTATACAAATCTTTTTAGGGAGTTAAAATCATTGTATCCAAATATTAAGTTACATGCTTTAGGGCCTCCTGAAATTGTTCATATTGCACGACTGGAGAAAAAATCGTACAGAGAAATTCTGGAATCTTTAATAGATGCCGGATTGGATAGCTTACCTGGTGCAGGTGCCGAAATTTTATGCGATCGTGTTCGAAAAAGTATCTCGCCTGCTAAAGCAACTACTCAGCAATGGCTTGATGTTATGCGCGAAGCTCATAAGCTGAATATGGTTACATCAGCAACCATGATGTTTGGGCATGTTGAGACTAAAAAAGAGAGAATAGAACACTTAATTGCCATTAGAGATGTGCAATCTGAAAAACCAGAATCATCGCCGGGATTTTTAGCTTTTATTCCATGGCCATTTCAGGATGAAGATACCTTTTTACAAAAAGAATTTGGAATAACAAACCAGGTTACATCCGAAGAATATATCAGGACAATTGCAATAAGTCGTATTATGTTGCCAAATATTAAAAATATTCAGGCTTCGTGGCTAACTATTGGAAAAGATATTGCTCAAATTTGTTTGCATGCAGGAGCGAATGATTTTGGATCAATAATGATAGAAGAAAATGTTGTTTCATCTGCCGGGGCGAGTTATAAATTTGATGCCGAAGGAATTCAAAATGCTATTCATGAAGCCGGATTTACTCCACAATTAAGAAATCAGCGGTATGAATTTATTGAATATTAGATAGATTATTTTATTGAGGAGAAAGTTCCGTATTGATAAATAAAATGAATTCCGATCCTTTGTTAACTTGTGAATTAACAATTATTTTACCCTTATGTTTTTTGATAATTCCATAACTCAATGATAAACCCAGACCGATTCCTTCCCCGACTTCTTTTGTTGTAAAGAATGGTAAAAATATATTGTCCGTAATCTTATCTGAAATTCCGCAACCCGTATCTTTAATACTGATTTGTATATAATTACCTTCCAATTTATATTTATTTGCTTCGTTTTTATCAATCAAGGATGTCGTAATTGTAATTTTCCCTTTGTCCTTTATGGCATAAATCGAGTTTTTTAAAATGTTCATGTAAACCTGGTTAAGTTCACCATTAAAACAATAAATTGATTTTATTTTATTATCATAAATTTTTTCAATTTCTATTTTATCTTTTAAGTTACTTTGCAGCAGCATTAATGTAGCATCTATTCCATCGTGTATATTCGATAAAATGCATTTCCCTTTGTTAGTTTGTGTAAAAGTTTTTAAGCCGTTAAATATTTCTTCAATTCGTGCTACTCCCGTTTTAATTACTTCTACTGATTGACTTAAGATTGAAACGGTATTATCATATTCGGATTTAACTTTTTTATCATTTGTTAAATCGTTTTTGCTTAGAAGATCGTGCAATACTGAAAAGTTATAATCTATATTTTGAATACCAACTGAAATAAAATTGAGTGGATTGTTTAATTCATGAGTTATTCCTGCCATAAGAATACCTAACGAAGCCATTTGTTCACTCTGAATTAATTGTAATTGAGCTTTTTGTAATTTATCAACAGTTTCGGTTAATTTAATATTATTGTTATATAACGAATCTCTAATTTTTTTCAGCTCACTATTTTGATTTTTAAATTTTTGTTCATACCTGTGATTTATATTTTTCAAATAAATAATTACCAAATTAACAAACAAAAATACCAACACATGGGCAGCTATGTAATAGACTACAAACTGTTTTATTAGTGTGAGTATTTGATATTGCTCTTCAGGCAGATTCAATAAAATAATATCATAGAGAGAAATGATTACTATGAAATAAATTATCGAAAACCAAAAAGAGAATTTTTCTTTTTTCGCGGAAAATAACAATTGTGGTATAACCGAAATGGCAATTGCAACATACGTGCTGTAAATAAAATCTTCTTCCTGGACATAACCAAAAATAGCAGGTACCAATATAAACATAAAAGCAGGAACAACAGAAGTTAAAATTTTTGAAAGTTGTATGAGTTTACGCGAAGCAAGAAGAAGATTAAACAGACAGAATATTGCAATAACTATTATTTTATAGGTGTTAAAACCAATTGGTTTATTATTAATATTATTTTCTATTGCGCTAATAGTAAACACAACAAGCATAATGAAAAATATGATTACATTAATTTTATTTGATAAAATTAATCCTTTATCATTGTTTTCAACAGACTCAGAATCAATACCAAGATATGAAATGTATTTCCAATACGACATTGCAAAAATATTAATAGCTCAGTAATTTACAAAAAATTAACTAATCTAATAAATTTTTAATAACGAAAGCATTTTGTTGTCTCTTAAAAAGTTGTGTAATGTAAAAGCCATAATACCTCCTAACATTAATAATAAAAAAAGGTTTATCAAAGTAGGGTAAATTTACTTTAGCTTATCATATAAACAAGAGCAATATATACGGCGGAGTTGGTTCAATTTAGAGTTAGGAGTTCAATATATACCTCTAAAATTAAGCCGAGATTTAAATGTGATGAGCCTGATTCTATGGTAATCTTCTCCGCCTCCTTTTAAAATATAAATTATATAGCATTAGTTTTTCTTCTTCATAGGATTCTAAATAATGAAAACCCATGCAAATAATAAGTTAGGGTTATTTGTATACTATCGACAGAGTAGATTCTCACAATTTGTAAAGGGTTGGCCCTCGCTTCAGCGAGGGTTTTAATTGCTTAAGGGTAAAGTAAAAATAAATTTCGAACCAAAACCAACTTTACTTTCAACCCATATTTTGCTTCCATGTTTTTCAACAAATTCTTTACATAAGATAAGCCCCAGGCCGGTTCCCATTTCATCTTCCGTGCCTTCAGTTGTGAAGCTTTCGTCTAGTTTAAAGAGCTTTTTTATATCTTTCGGATCGATTCCGATTCCTGTATCCCGAATAGAAATTTCTTTAAATCCTTCAATGTCTTTTTCCGTTATTTCGATAGCTCCTCCACGATCTGTAAATTTTAAAGCATTTGAAATCAGATTCCTGAAAATGGTTTTAAGCATATTTTTATCTGCTATAGCTTCAGAGTTCTTATTAATCTTATTTGTAAGTAATATTTCTTTTTGTACAGCTTTTGAATTATATAACGAAAATGTTTCTTCTACAACAGCACAGATGTTTTGAATTTCCGGCTTAAATTTAATACTACCCATTTGTGAGCGAGACCATTCTAAAAGATTAATTAATAATTCGTAGCCATTTTTAGAGATTTGATATAGGCTTTTGTGAAAATATTTAATTTTTTCCTCACTCATTCGGTCATATCCATAAACTAATAGTTGTGATAACCCGATTAATGTATTGAATGGATTTTTTAGGTCGTGTGCAATGATAGAAAAGAATTTATCTTTCGTAACTAAAAGTTTCTGTAGTTCATTTTCAACTTCTTTAAGTTTTGTAACATCAGAGTTAATAGCGATTAATCTTATAACTTCATTGTCATTATTTAAAATAGGGGTTAAGGTAGTTTGAATTCTATATTTTTTACCATCTTTTGAAACAGCATCAGCTTCATAAATTTGAGATTTCTTTTCGGTCAGGGCTTTGTTAAATATTACTTCAATTTCCGGGTTTGAGCTCGATTCGATAATTGTTTTCCCTTTTTTTGCTAATAATTCCTCATAAGTATATCCGTATAATCGTGTATAACCTTCATTAATCCATTCTATTTCACCATTGGGATTTAATATTAAAATTGCATTATCTGTTTCACTTACTACTATGGATAATTTTTCAAGCTCTTTATTGATTTTAGTCAGGTTTTCTGTTTTCTGCTTTATTTCAAGGTTTTTATTTTGTATTTGTTTGTTTTGCTTTTGCAAAATATTGTTTGCTTTTATTTTGTTTCTAAAGCTTATAATATATAGTATCAGGAGAATTAAAATTATAATGGAACCGACAATTAATATATTTCTAAAAACTTTTTTATTTTTTATTAAAATATGTGCTTCTCTGGTATATTCAATTGATTTTTGTGGCGATATTTGCAAATATAATTCTGACAAGTCCATTAAAACATCAATACGGTTAATCCCTGAAGTTTCTTTTAATGCATTTTCTAGGCTGTCAATTTTAGTTTGTGCAAATGAAGAATAGGAGATTAGAAACAGCAGGAGAATAATAATATGTTTCAAATTGCGAATTTTCATTATATAAATATATAAAAATCTGAGCATTCTAGTTAAAAGTATGTACAAAAAAAATAGGTCAAAGTAAACAACCTGACCTATTTTTTAGCAGATAATATGCGAATTATAATAATATAGAATTAAAAAGCAGTTTGTATGTAGCAGGCGTAGAGGCCCTGAATTGAGGATTAAAACTAAACAAGACTATCTGTCCCTTCCCTTTTTTTAACCAAACAATTGATGACATATTTCCAATTTTTTCTTCGTTCTCCACATACCCGCTAATCAATATATCTCTTTCAGGAAATGTTCCAATAACTCTTCTGTCAACATCAAAATAAGGTTGCCAGGTTCTGAAAACAGGACCGCTTCTGTGAAATACTCCAACTTTAGATTGCATACCATAAGTTACAGGATGATTTTTTGTGAGATTAATTTTTAATAGTGATCCCGGGCACGAAAATCCTTGTTTTACAATATCCGACGATACATCTTTTACCGGAAATTCAAATTCTTCTATGTTTTTATCATCTAACGAATATTTTTGTATCCCGGAAAAAAGTTCTGTTGCATTTCTCCAGGCTATTGCTTTTCCTCCATCGTTAATAAATTTTAGAATCTTTTCATATCCTTTTTGTTCCATCCCTTTCATATATTCAGGCGGATATTTCATATAATAATGTTCATTTTCCGATTTGTAAGAACCATCAATTAATACAGACTTTTTTTCGTCAGGAATTATTAAAATATCATAATCTTTACTAAAATCAGTTTTTTGAACTTCTTCAGGCCGTATTGTTTTAAACGGTATATTATATGAGTCTAACACGAATCGTGTCCAACCTGCATCCATTGCGTGAAAGTATGTTTCTAACAAAGCAATTCGAGGTAGTTTAAGTTCTCGTTTGTTTATAGTTATATTTTCAGATAAATATTCAGGCGTAAAATTTAGCAGTTCAAGAATTTGATTAACATTTTTTGATTTATGAATAATAAAACTTCCAGCCGGAAATAATTTATTATTAAATATATAAGATTCTAAGATTTGCTCAACTTTTAAGCCATTTTTCATTGCAGTAAAAACAGCCTTATAACTATTATTATTTGTTGCAGATAACAGAATATAGCTGAATTCCGATTCTGAAGCATGAAATAGGCTGAATGGAATTTCAAGCTTTGAGAATGCATTTTCAAAGGAATTTTTATTTTCGTTTATTTCGAAAACCTTTACTCCTTTGTGCAATGGTAATGACCATGAAGTGATATCATAAGGTTTTATTAATTCACCACCCGGGGTATAATGTCGGGCCGGGAAAATTTGTGATTCTAACATTTCTTTAATAAAGGCCCTGAATGGTTGAGCCAGAGGAACTATAATATCATCAGCATGAAACTTTGTATTATTAATGTGAATATCCTTATCCAACTTATAAACCGAAACACCATGATCATTAAGTAAATTAACCAGATTTACAAGTTCGCTCTGGTCATGCTGATTTTTTGGAAAAACATAGAAATAAGGAGGCTGATTAATACCTTTTTCAATCTCTTTTTTACACATATCATTTCTGAATTGTAATATCTCTTCTTTATATAAAGCTGCTGTTTCCAGGTATGCTTTTGTTGATTCAATTTCGTATTGAATTAAATCGCTTAATCTCCACCAACCACCTTCCCAGGGTTCAGGCATATTTATACTTATTTTGTATTCGCCCATTCCTTTTCCATAAGCTCCTAACTCATTTGGCTCAATATATATTGGGGTTGCATATTTTACACTTGCCCCTTCGGATAACATCCCAATGGTATTTTTCCAAATACAAGTTTCTGTAGCACCTGGCCAGTAATTGTCAAATAAATAATTTTGTGATATGCCTGTTAAACCTGCTTCTGTCATTTTAGTTATTGTTCTTGAACCAAATATTTTTATCCAGTTCCAGATTCCGGCATCAATATTTTCTGCAATCGGGTCGTGAGGCGGAGAAATAAAATAACGAGGACCTCTTGATCCCATTTGATGTTTTTCAACCATGATTTGAGGAAACCACTCTTTGCTAAATAAATTTGAAATAGCTCTGGTATCACTTTGTGTTAATGCCACAAAATCCCGATTATTATCATGTCCAACATATTTGTGGTATAATCCAGGCATTGAAGAACCTTCATACTTAGTGCCTTTATATTTTTTATAATGTTCAACAACCATGTCCATTCCGTCGGGGTTATGATTTGGAACAACCATATAAACTACATCATCTAACCATGAAATTATTTTCTCATCTTTTGTAGTCAATAATTTATATGCAATTAATGGTAAAGCTTGCGAAGGGCCAACCTCATTTGAATGCATCGATAAGGTAAATAGAAAAAATGCTTTACCATCTTTTATATAATTATTTTGTTGCTCGTCTGATAATTGATAATTTAATGTTAGTTCCTTATTTATTTCTTTTAACTTATTAAGATTACTTATATTTTTTTCTGATGAAATAAATGCGGCATACATCGGCTTCCCCATTGGAGATACACCAATTTTTTCCATTTTCATCATAGGAGAAACCTGATCAAGTTTTTCTAAATAAGAAATAAGATCTTCGTAATTAAATAACATTCGGTCTGTTCCGGGAACAAAACCAAAATGACTTTCCGGAGTTGGAATTATTATTTGAGAATAAGAGTTAGAAGTAATCAGAAGGTTAAAAACTAAAATAACTGCGATAAAAATCTTGAAGTTAAGATTATGTTTTTTCATGATTATAAGAATTAAGTATAAATAAGATCCGAAACTTCATGTTAGACTATGTAATTATTTGAAAAGTTTAATGTATGTATAATCTGGCAATAACAATTTCATTTTAAAACTGTTTTAAAATTATAAAAATTAAATTACTTTTCTTTTTTTGAATTTAGAATACAAGAATTTTATAATTTTGTGTTTCTTGTTTAACTTCGTAAAAATGCAATCTTTTTTTTCAACATATCTTTTACCGTTATCCTTGGCCATTATAATGATGGGAATGGGATTATCTCTTGATAAAAGAGATTTTAGTAATATAATACGTTACCCTAAACCTGTGCTAACAGGCATAATAAGTCAGGTTTTTATATTACCATTAGTTGCTTTTTTACTGTTTGGATTTACTAGCTTAAGCCCGGTTGTTAAAGTTGGGTTTATATTAATAACTGCGTGTGCCGGTGGTTCAGCAACAAATGTAATTACCCATTTGCTAAAAGGGAATCTAGCTCTTTCAATTTCTTTAACAGCTATAAACAGCTTGATTATTCTGGTAACATTACCACTAATAGTAAAACTGGGTTTGATATTGTTTATTGGAGTTGAAAGAAGTATTCATTTAAATGTATACGATACTATTTTAAATATATTATTAACTATAATTATTCCAATATTAATTGGAATGTCAATCAGGTATTATTTTTTCCGATTTGCACTTAAAGCACAGAAACCATTAAAGTTTATTTTACCAACGATATTGTTTTCGGTTTTTATTGTTATGATTTTTTTTAATGACAACAGTTCCCAGAATGGGATTTATGATTATTTATACATAGTTCCATGGGCTCTATTATTGAACTTTATATCAATGCTTGTTGTTTACTTAATATCAAAGTATTTAAGATTAGGTGGGAAAAACAATTTTACGATAAGTATTGAAGTTGGATTAAAAAATAGCATAGTAGGAATATATGTTGCAGAAAGCCTACTTAACAATTATGATATGGCTATGGTATCAGTGGTGTATGGTTCTATTACTTTCTTTTCGACCTTATTATTCGGGTATTTGGCAAAAAGAATAGAGCTTTGGGGATTTGGATATAGAAAATTATTCTAATTTTGAAATTGAAAATATGGGAGCCTCTAATAATTCCTTTGCATCAAGATTTTCATAGTTTTTTAAAGACAATAAAAATTTTTGTAACACTATCGGGATAATGTAATAAAATTTGAAGCAGTATTTGAAAAACTATGATAACCCTATGGGAACAAAGAAACTAAACAATCTGACTTCGTTATATTTTTTGTGAAATAGCTACGGCTATTACAAAAAAATATGCCTTGCATCTTATTCAGTTTCTTTGTTTCTTGAAATAAATGAATTATTAGAGGCTCCCATATATAAAAAAAACCGTAAATTACGGCTGTAAGTTAAAATCGCTCTAATTAGATAAATAATTAAAAATCAAAGAATTAAAAATAATTATCAATGAAAACATTAAAATCTTTTATCAGAAAAACAGCATTTGTTTTATTATCAGGTATGCTAATTGTTTCACTTGTGAATTGTTCAGGTGGCAAAAAAGGTGAGCCTGTTGACGAAACAACATCTGAAGCTAAGCTTGATAAGGAAGAAATAGAACAAAAAGTGAGAGAAATTGTTTATCCGCTTCCAACAGCCTTTGAGGTTACCGAAATGATTAATAAAATAGAGGCAAGTTATATTGTTGGCTTATCAAATGAAACAAGTAATGTAGATAAATACTTTACGGATAAAGATCAGGCAATTAATCTTGGTGTATATAGTGCAGATTTAAGTTACGCAAGTACATATAATATGAAACAAGATGTAATGAATTATATGGAAGCGTCTGAA
The DNA here is from genome assembly GCA_021108325.1 of Bacteroidales bacterium. Classification (GTDB taxonomy): domain Bacteria; phylum Bacteroidota; class Bacteroidia; order Bacteroidales; family UBA12077; genus UBA12077. The sequence continues at coordinate 136,384 of JAIORB010000027.1, forward strand.
AACTTAGTTATGGAGCTTGGTATTACAGGAGCATTTTCGATTGATTTTGTTGATGAAGTAGAAGCTAATATTGATAATAAAGATGTACTGGTTGATTTAATTACAGGATCTTTTTATGATACGTACGAATATCTTGTTAAAAACAATAAAGAAGATTTATCTTTATTAGTATTGGCCGGAACATGGATTGAAGCAATGTATATTTCTTGTAATATTTCTGAAATAGTATACAATAACCCCGACTTAGTAAAAGTAATATTGCATCAGAAATCTTCGTTAGATAAATTAATTGAATTATTAGCCCCGCACAGCGAGCACGAAACAATTCAATCTGTTTTAACAGATTTAAAACCAATAAAAGAAACTTATGATAGTGTTGACGAAACAGGTATTACAGAAAGTCAATTAAATAAGATAATTGAGCAATCGATTAGTTTAAGAAATAAGATTATATTATAACATTTTTGTAATAAATATTTCAGGCTCATGTGTAATTAACGCATGAGCTTTTTTTATTCCCTTGAATCCGCACAAGCATTTAACACTCTGATAGTCACGGGGTGACTTGATGCAAACAGATTACGTAATTGTCATAATATCAATCAGTCACCCCGTGACTTGCGGATTTTAGGTATTCTATAAATTATTTCTTAAATTTTGTCCAAAATACAAATTAATGAGCGAATCGATACTAAATGCACTTATTCATTTATTTGCGATTGTAGCAAATGTAAATCCCGGAGGGCTTACAGCTAAGGGGAGGAAAATTGTTGAGATTTATCTTTCGCGATATTTAACAAATGAACTTATACAAGAATACCTTCGATTATTTGATAACTATTTAGAATTTTATAAACGCGAGTTAGATCAAGAGGAAGTTAAAGATTTAAAAGATAGTGCATCCTTAATATCTTTCCAAATTTCGAATGTTTGCCGGCAAATTAAAAAAGGATTGCTTCGCAATGAAAGAGTAATTGTGTTTTTACAAGTGCTGGAATTTGTTTACGAAGATCATGTTGTAACAGAGCAAGAGTTTCAATTTATAAAAGCGGTAGCAAAATCATTCAGTTTATCCGAAAGCGAATTTAATAATTTTAGGTCATTCATTTTTGAAGGAGATCCGGAAAAACTCGAAAGCGATAAAGTATTAGTAATTGATAACGAGGTAAAGGAGTGGTCAGATAATCTGGCATGGTTGATGAAAAAGAAAAAAACTCAACAAGGGAAACCATACAAACATTTATTCAGGGAAAATCTTTATGGTAAAATTGTTGTTTTTTATATCCAGTCAATTCAATCATTCATTTTTAGATATTTTGGAGAGCTTAATCTTTATATAGAGGGTCAAAAAATAGAATATGGACGTCCGTATTTTTTTAATAAAGGAGCAATTATTAAAGGCCCCAATATTAAATCGGTTTATTATTACGATATAGCTTCGAAATTTGTTTTAGCCTTAGAAGAAGATATAATTACATTTTCCGGTAATGATGTAGAATTTTATTTTAAGAATAGTAAAAACGGAATTCAAAAATTTAATTTTTCTGAGCAATCAGGTCAGATGATTGCAATAATGGGAGGTAGCGGGGTTGGGAAATCTACTTTGCTAAACTTGCTAAGTGGGAAGCTAAAACCTACAGGAGGGAAAATTAAAATAAACGATCATACTATTCATTCCCGAAGCAGTTCTTTGACTGGCTTGATAGGTTTTGTACCTCAGGATGATTTATTATTTGAAGAGCTCACAGTATATCAAAATCTTTATTATAATGCTAAGCTTTGTTTTAGTGAGTTTACGGAACAACAAATAATCGAAAAAGTAAATTCAGTACTCATTGATTTGGATTTATATGATGCACAGGATCTTCAGGTTGGAAATCCACTTAATAAGTTTATAAGCGGAGGGCAACGCAAAAGGTTAAATATTGGCCTGGAATTAATGCGCGAACCAATGTTGCTTTTTGTTGATGAGCCAACATCAGGATTATCATCTACTGACTCCGAAAAAGTAATAAACTTACTTAAAGAACAGACTCATAAAGGGAAACTGGTAATAGCAAATATTCATCAACCATCATCTGATATTTTTAAGCTTTTTGATAAGCTTTGGATACTTGACAAAGGAGGATATCCTATTTATCAGGGAAATCCTGTCGATGCTATTGTTTATTTTAAAACTGTAACATCGCTTGTAAATGCTGCGGAAAGCGAATGTGCTTGCTGTGGAACAGTTAATCCTGATCAGATTTTAAGAATAGTTGAGGAGAAAGAGATTAACGAATATGGTAAAGAAACACATGTTCGAAAGACACCACCGGAAACATGGTATTACAGATATATTGAAAATATTGAAAAGAAAATAGAACCCAGACATATTGAAGACTCCCTTCCGGATTCTGATTTTAAAATCCCTGATTTTATAAGGCAGTTTAAAGTCTTTAGCATGAGAAATTTTCTTTCCAAGCTAACCAATAAGCAATACTTATTAATTAATCTTCTTGAAGCTCCTTTACTTGCCCTCTTTTTAGGATTTTTCACAAAATATATAACACCTAATGGTTATGTTTTTGGCGAAAATAAGAATTTGCCGATATTCTTGTTTATGGCTGTGGTGGTGGCTGTGTTTTTAGGATTAACTGTAAGCGCCGAGGAAATTATTAAAGACAGGAAAATTCTTGAGAGAGAATTGTTTTTGAAGTTGAGTTGGTTTAGTTATATAAACTCCAAGCTTGTTATATTATTTGTTATTTCGGCAGTACAAACTTTTTTATACACGCTTATTGGCAATGCAATTCTCGAAATCCACGGAATGCTATTGCCATTTTGGTTAATTTTGTTTTCTGCTGCTTGTATGGGTAATATTATTGGGCTAAATATTTCTTCAGGGCTCGATTCTGTGATTGCAATTTATATTCTTATACCTTTAATACTTGTTCCTCAACTGCTGCTGGGTGGAGCAATGATCAATTTTGATGATTTGCATAAAGGGTTTACAAACAAAACATATGTTCCCTTTATTGGTAATTTGATGACCACACGTTGGGCTTATGAAGCATTAACAGTAGAACAATTCAAGAATAATAAATTCGAAAAAATATTTTTTGAAGATGAAAAAATTATAAGTAATGCTGATTACAAAACATCTTTCCTTATTCCCCGGTTACAAAATAAATTAGGACTTTGTATGCGAAGAAAAGATAGTGGAATGGATTCCTTAGCATTAATGAGAGATTTGCTAATAATAAGCAACGAGTTGGATATTATCGCAATAAATGAAGATTTACCATCTTTCCAGTATATACATCTGTTAAATAATAATGACTTTAGTGAAAGTGTAATGGAACAAACCTATCAGTATTTGGTAAGGTTAGATAAAAATCTCTCGGAAGAAGAAAAAAAGGCCAATGAGAGAAAAGATACAAAATATCAACAAATGATTGATGAAATGGGTCAAGACGAGTTTGTAGATTTTAAACAAAGATATTACAATAAAAAACTGGCTGACATTGTATTGAACAGAAATGAAATTAACAAAATCTATCAAACGCATAAACGATTAATACAAAAGAAGGATCCAATATTTATGGAACCAACTTCAAGTTTTGGGAGAGCACATTTTTTTGCACCTGTTAAAATTTTTAATAAAGTTAAAATTGATACACTTTTGTACAATATTTTAATGATGTGGTTCCTTTCCGGAATATTGTATTTAATGTTATTATTTGACCTGTTAAGAAAAGGATTAAAATATTTGCAATCCTTAAATGTTAAAGAATGGATTTTTAATATCAAACAAGCATAAACAATTCATTTAATGTATTATACAGTAATATTAATTTGAGGTAACCAATTTAGATACATTACGTAATAAATTAACATATACTACATTTAAATTAAAATATTGAAATGAGCCTTACATTAGAAAAATCTTCTGACACACCGTACATTCATCTTGAAAATGGTTTGATAAAAATGGAAGGGCAACTAATGCCTGAAAATATTTTAATATTTTTTAAACCGGTGGATACATGGATTCATAAATATCTTGAAAAACCTGCTGATTTCACAAAAATAGACTTAGACTTTTCTTATTTAAATAGTTGTTCCACAAAGCAAATATGCGATATTCTAAAATTATTTAACCAGAAATATCTCGAAGGATTCGATATGAAAATTTATTGGACATATGAAGAAGGAGATGATACGGTTCAGGAAATTGGAGATGATCTGGAATCTATGATAGAAATTCCTTTTGAATACACAGTAAAAGAAACTCAAGTTAAAGAACTAACACGCCTTAAAGTTAAAAATAAACTTACAGGTAAAATTGGCGAAATTTCTCTTAAATATTGGGAAACCATAAAAAGAAACGGTCATGAACGAGATTTTGAACTTTTAGAAAAGTTTAATCTTTAGATCCCCTTAAGCACCATTGTATCCTCTTACTATTCCTCTTTCAGATGTTTTAATAAAATCTAATATGTAATCTCTTTCGGGAGATTGATTTATTTCTTTTTCGATATACTTTAATGCCTGGGTTACGTTTTGTTCTTTCACAAAAATTTCCCTGTAAATATCTTGAATTTGTGCAATAGTCTCGTTTGAGAATCCTCTGCGACGCAGACCAACTGAATTAACACTAACATAAGATACAGGTTCATGTGCCACAGTTATATATGGTGGAACATCTTTTCGAATGAGAGTACCTCCGGAAATCATAACATGACCTCCAATATGAACAAACTGATGAATTTGAACATCGCCACTAATTATAGCAAAATCATCAATTGTAATTTCTCCGGCAACGTTAGTACTATTAGAAATTATAATATTGTTTCCAAGCACACAATCGTGGCCTACATGTACATAAGCCATTAAAAGGCAGTTATCACCAACAACAGTTTTTCCTTTTGAAGCGGTACCTCGATTAACAGTTACGCATTCGCGTAAAATTGTATTATCACCAATTTCGGCTGTTGTTTCTTCACCCTTAAATTTTAAATCTTGGGGAATAGCCGAAACAACTGCTCCGGGGAAGACCTTGCAGTTTTTGCCAATTCTTGCACCACTCATTATTGTTGCATTTGGGCCAATCCATGTACCATCGCCAATTTCTACATTTTTATCGATCCATGCAAATGCTTCTATTCTTACATTTTTCCCAATTATTGCTTCGGGATGAATATATGCTAAGTCTCTATTCATGATAATTAGTTTTATTGTGCTTTTGAAACCTGGGCCATTAACTCACCTTCCATAACAAGATCATCACCTACAAATGCTTGTCCAAACATATTTACCAATCCACGTCTTATTGGTGAGATAAGTTCCAATCTGAAAATTATTGTATCTCCTGGAATTACCTTTCTTTTAAATTTTACTTTATCAATTTTTAAAAATAAGGTTTGGTAATTTTCGGGATCTTCTACCTTGCTAAGAGCTAAAATACCACCAACTTGTGCCATAGCCTCTATTTGCAATACTCCTGGCATAATAGGTTCGTTCGGAAAATGCCCAAGAAAGAAATTCTCGTTCATTGTAACATTTTTTATCCCGACAACAGAATTTTCATTCAATTCAATTACTTTATCAATTAAAAGAAAAGGAAATCTGTGAGGTAACAATTCCTTTATTTGATTTATATCGTATACAGGCTTTTTAGCCGGATCATATTTTGGAATAGCAATTCTTGATAATTCCTTTTTTATATTATCCTTAATTATTTTGGCTAGTTGAGTGTTTGCAAAATGCCCCGGACGCGATGCTACAATTTTCCCTTTTATCGGTCGGCCAATTAAAGCTAAATCACCAAGAATATCTAACAATTTATGACGTGCAGGCTCATTACTAAATCGTAAATCAATATTATTTAAAATTCCTTCTTTAACTTTAACATGAGGTTTGTTAAATAAATCGGCCATTCTATCAAGCTCCTCTTGCGAAACTTCATTTTCCATTATAACGATAGCGTTTTGTAAATCACCACCTTTAATCAGGTTGTGTTTTAAAAGATATTCCAACTCATGGAAAAACACAAAAGTTCTTGATGGTGCAATTTCTTTTTCGAAATCATGAGAAGGATGGTATGATGCATATTGATGTCCTAAAACTTTTGAATTATAATCAACCATTACATCAATAGAAAACTGATCATCAGGATATGCAACAAGTTCAATGTCATTTTCCTCATCGCGAAATACAGTTCGTTCTTTTATAACATAATAATCCTTTTCTGCTTCTTGTTCAACAATTCCTGCTTTTTTAAGTGCTTCAACATATTTAATTGAACTGCCATCAAGAATTGGAGCTTCCGGTCCGGTAAATTCCATTAATATATTATCGAGTTCTAAACCAACCAACGATGCTAATAAATGTTCGATAGTATGAACCTGAACACCATTTTCTTCTAGTGTTGTACCTCGTGAAGTATCAACAACGTTATCAGCTATTGGAGTAATAAATGGTTTTCCTTCAAGATCAACACGTTGAATTTTGAACCCATGGTTAATTGGGGCAGAGTGAAATGTTACCTGAACTTCGTACCCGGTATGTAATCCTTTTCCTGATAAAGAAACAGATTCTTTTATAGTTTTTTGCATTTGTAACATATTCAATAAATGTTTAATTTGATCTCAATAATAAAAAAAATCGTCGCAAGTTACAAAAAATCGGGTAAATTCCCGTGCAAGAAATTCGAATATATAAAAATTGTAAGATTAAAAAGCTTTCTATTTCCCTTTAAGCTTCTTTAATTCGTTTTCTAATTCTTTGACTCTTTTATATAAGTCAGGAAGTTGTTTGTAAACAATAAAAGACCTTTGAAATTCACGAATGTTAAATGCCGGAGTTCCCATAACAATACTGCCTTTTTCTTTTATATTATTTGGAATTCCTGCTTGAGGAACTACTTTTACACCATCGGCTATTTGAATATGAGGGGCAGCTGCTGATTGACCTCCAAACTGACAGTCTTTTCCAATTTTTGTTGATCCTGCAATTCCGACTTGAGCTGCCATAACTGTATTTTCTCCAATCTGAACATTATGTGCAATTTGAATTAAATTATCAAGTTTAGCGCCTTTTCTAATATAAGTTGAGCCCATTGTAGCTCTGTCGATAGTGCTATTAGATCCAATTTCCACATTATCCTCAATAATTACATTTCCTAATTGTGGTATTTTACGATAAACATTATTTTCGTCAGGAGCGAAACCAAAACCATCAGAACCAATTATAGCACCTGCATGTATAATACAATTTTCACCAATAACACATTCGTGATAAATTTTAACACCGGAATTTAGTGTTGAATTCTTTTTAACCGTAACATTATCATCAATAAAAACATGCGGGTTTAATTTAACATTGTTTTCAACAATAGCATTTTCGCCGATATAAACAAAAGGAGCTATATAAACACCATTACCAATTTTTGCAGACTCATCAATAAAAGCCAGGGAGCTTGTGCCTTGTTTTACAAGTTTAGCCTGTTCTGCGAGCTCAAGTAGTTTAGCAAAACTTTCATAAGCATTATCAACTTTGATTAATGTAGTGGAAACATTTTTTTCGAGCTCAAAATCTTTATTTATTAATACTATTGATGCATTTGTAGTGTATAAGTATTTGGCGTATTTGAGGTTTGCTAAAAAAGCAAGTGTGCCGGATTCAGCTTCTTCGATTTTAGCTACATTATTTACTTTTACCTCAGGATTTCCAACAATTTCTCCTTTTAAAAATTCGGCAATTGATTTGGCTGTAAATTCCATGTTTATTGAGTATTAAAAAGTTTAGTCGCAAAAATAGTATTTATATATTTAGATTCATTTAATTTCTTTCGGATAACACAAAAAATATTTGCGTACAGTTTTCGATAAAACCGATGTGTTTAACATATCTGAAGCCTTGGCTATATCAATAATTATTTCATCTTTATATAAAATTTGAATTTTATCGTCGAAAGCACTGTAAGCATTTTTACTAATATGATCGGTAAAAACAAAAAAATCTATTTCTTCTTCCGATAAATTTAGTTTTTGTGAAGCTTCCCTTTTTAGTTTTGAAATTTTAGCATCTTCAAATGGAGAATCTTGAATTTCAATTTTTAATAAATTTCTGTTAAGGAGCCTTTCTGATAGCATAGATAAAACCTTGTCAGTGCTATTAGCCCATTTTTTTGCTAAACTAAAAATATCTGTATCGTCAATTGCAGAAAAGTTATTTAATAAGACTGAAAAATCAGATTTGTCTAATTGTGGATTATTTAGGAAGAATTCAAGATCTTTTGTTAAATAGACATCCTTTTTATTTAAGACTAGAAATTTTACACGTTTAAAAATTTGTATTAATAACTGTTCTGCAGAAACAACTGTTTTATGTAAATAAACCTGCCAGTACATTAACCATCGGGCAATAAGAAATTTTTCTATTGAATGAATCCCTTTTGCTTCAACAACTAACTGATCGTTTACAACATTCAGCATTTTAATTATTCTGTCCGATCCAATTACTCCTTCCGAAACCCCAGTGTAAAAACTATCTCTTCGGAGATAATCGAGTCTATCAACATCTAACTGGCTTGAAATCAGTTGATGTAAAAACTTTTTATGGTACTGATTCTTGAAAATTTTTATTGCCAGGCTTAGCTTTCCTTTATACTCTGTATTTAGCGATTCCATAAATAACAAGGAAAGTTCCTCGTGCCCATATTTTTCAACAATTATATTTTCAAGCGTGTGAGAAAAAGGACCATGTCCAATATCATGCAGTAATATTGCAAGTGTAACTGCTGCTTCTTCTTCTTTTGTAATCTCAATATTTTTTGATTTGAGAACATTTATAGCCAGAGTTAATAAATGAACAGCTCCTAATGTGTGTTGGAACCTGGTATGAACTGCTCCGGGATAAACATAATCTGTTAATCCTAGTTGTTTAATTCTTCTTAATCTTTGAAAATATTTGTGTTCGATTATATCGTAAACAATTTCAGAAGGAATATTTATCAATCCGTACACAGGGTCGTTTACTATTTTTCGCTTATTTTGCCAACTTTCTGTCACTGTATTTCTATTTAATTTTCTGACAAAAATACAAGAAATTGAGAAATTAGCCATACATATCTCAATTGGAAATGTAATCACACATAACTTTAAAAGGATTATATTATTAATCTTTTGGATTCTAATCCATAAGATGTCCTAATTTTCAGGTCAATAATTTTGTGTTTTACAAGTTTATTTATACTTTTGCGGCTGAATTATACTTGATTTGTGTAGGGGACCTTAGTCCCCTTTATTATTATCTTATAAAAAAGATGATTACAAAAGAAAATATTAAAGATATAATTGCAGAAATTATCAAAGATAAAAACGCTTTTGTTGTAGATATAAAAGTGAGTTTATCAAATAAAATAAATATTGAAATTGATAGTTTCGATGGGTTTACAATTAAAGATTGCGTTGAAGTTAGCAGGTTGGTTGAAAGTAGCATAGATAGGGATAAGGAAGATTTTGAACTGGAGGTTGCTTCTGCAGGATTATCGGAACCTTTTAAAGTTATACAGCAGTATCAAAAAAATCTTGGAAAAGAGATTGAGACTGTAACTAAGGAAGGAATTAAATTGAAAGGGATTCTTTCAAATATTTCAGAAGAAGGATTTGAAATTGAAGAATCAAAAATGGTAAAAGTTGAAGGTAAAAAGAAAAAACAAAATGTGATTGAAAAACATCAGTTTTCTTTTAACCAGATTAAATCAACTAAAATTATTATTAAGTTTAAATAAAAAGTTAAACATAAAAAGTAAAATGGAAAATTTGAATTTGATCGACACGTTTTCTGAATTTAAAGAATTAAAGAATATTGATCGTGCAACGATGATGACAGTTCTTGAAGATGTTTTCCGAAGTTTATTGCTTAAGAAATTCGGAACAGACGAGAATTTCGATATTATTATAAATATTGATAAGGGAGACTTCGAAATATGGAGAAACCGCGAGGTTGTTAAGGAAAGCGATTTAGAAGACCCAAATCTTCAAATCACCTTAAAAGAAGCAAAAAAGATTGATGAAGATTATGAGGTTGGGGAAGAAGTAACCGACGAAGTAAAACTTCTTGATTTTGGAAGGAGATCAATATTAGCTCTTAGACAGAACCTTACTAATCGTATTCTTGACCTTGAGAAAAACAATATATATAATAAATATAAAGATAAAATTGGAGATATTGTAACAGCTGAAGTTTACCAGATTTGGAAGAAGGAAATGTTAACTTTGGATGATGAAGGTAATGAACTCATATTACCAAAAACAGAACAAATACCTTCTGATTATTTTAGAAAAGGAGATACAATTCGTGCGGTTGTTGTTCGTGTTGAAATGAAGAATAATAATCCGTTAATTATTTTATCGCGTACAAGCCCGGTATTTTTGGAAAGATTATTTGAACTTGAAGTTCCGGAAATCTTCGATGGCTTAATTACTATTAAAAATATAGTCAGGATTCCTGGTGAAAGAGCAAAAGTGGCTGTTGAATCTTACGATGAAAGAATTGATCCTGTTGGAGCTTGTGTTGGAATGAAAGGTTCAAGAATTCATGGTATTGTTCGTGAGTTGAGAAATGAAAATATCGATGTAATTAATTTTACAAATAATACGCAATTATTTATACAGAGATCATTAAGCCCGGCAAAAATAATGTCAATAAAATTGAACGAAGAAGAAAAACGTGCAGATGTTTATCTTCTTCCGGAAGAAGTTTCATTGGCAATTGGGAAAGGTGGTTTAAACATTAAGCTTGCAGGTCAGCTGACCGGATACGAAATTGATGTTTATCGAGAAACAGAGGGTGAAGACGAGGGAGATGTTGGTATTGATGAATTTGCTGATGAGATTGAAGGCTGGATACTCGATGCACTAAAGGCTGTGGGTTGCGATACAGCTAAAAGTGTTCTTGAATTATCACGTGAGGATTTAATAAAAAGAACTGATTTAGAAGAAGAAACAGTGGATGACGTTATTCGGATTTTTAAATCAGAATTTGAATAATTTAATACTTTAGTTATAAATTTAGCAAATATTTGAGTTTTTTGGTTTTTTAAAATTGTTTTAGAAACAAAATATGGCAACAGGTAAAGCAACAAGACTGAGTAAAGCGGCAAGAGAATTTAATGTTGGAATATCAACAATAGTTGAATTTCTTCATAAAAAGGGGTTTGATATAGATTCTAATCCTAATACAAAAGTGTCACCTGAACAATATGATTTATTAGTTAAAGAATATAGTTCGGATTTTGATGTAAAAAAAGAATCTGAAAAGTTAAGCTTGGATCAACTTCATGCCAAAAATGAAACTGTTTCAATTAATGACATACATAAAGAAGAAGACAAAGAAGAAGAAACGTTTTTAGCTGATGAAGAAATTATAATAAAAGATGTTAGTGGTTCGTCTAAAATTGCAACAAGTAAGCCTGATGCCGAGTTGATTATTGCAGACGAGGATGTTGACTCAGATAAAACTGATGAAAGTGCGGATACGCAAGAAAAAATAATTACTACTGAAAAGACCGCTGAGATAAAAGACAAGAAATCTGAATTAGAAGAGACAAAAGAACCCGTTAAAGTTGTTGGTAAAATCGATTTAGATTCTTTAAACCAAAAAACCAGACCTGATAAGAAGACCAGGAAACAAAGGGATGAAGAGCAAAAATTAGCAAAACAAGAAACTAAGAAAACTGAAGTTGAAAAAGCAACACAAGAACAAGAGCATGTCAAAGAAGATATAATAAGTGAAGAAAAGATTGCTGAAGAAAAAAAGGAACAAGAACCTGAAGTGTATAAGTCTTCTGTTAAAAAATTATCCGGACCAACAGTTGTTGGTAAAATAGATTTACCTAAACCTCCACCTCCAAAAGAAAAGAAAAAAGAACCGGTAGCATCCTCCGATGATCAAAAGAATAAGAAGAAAAAACGAAAAAGAATTTATAAAGATAAAGGAAAAGTTGATGTAGCTAAGAAACCTGGAGAAGGTACTCCACAGGAAAAGAAAGGCGAAAAAGACCACTTTAAATCCAGAAAGAAAAAGAAAAAACAATTACGTCCGGAAGTTAGTGAAGAAGATGTGCAGAAACAAATTAAGGACACTTTAGCACGATTAACTACTAAGGGTAAATCTAAAGGAGCAAAGCACAGAAGAGAAAAGCGTGAGGCTGTTAGCCAAAAACAACAGGAGGAACTTGAACAACAAGAAGCTGAAAAGCAAATTTTAAAAGTAACGGAATTTGTTTCTGTAAATGAACTTGCTACAATGATGGAAGTGCCGGCAACTGACGTTATTTCTGTTTGTATGAATCTTGGATTGTTAGTTTCTATTAACCAGAGACTCGATGCGGAAACAATGGCTTTAGTTGCTGATGAATTTAATTTTAAGGTTGAGTTTATTAGTGTTGAAGTTCAGGAAGCAATTAAAGAAGAAGAAGATACTGAAGAACAATTATTATCAAGATCTCCTATTGTTACCGTAATGGGACACGTGGATCATGGTAAAACATCATTGCTTGATTATATTCGAAAAGCGAATGTAATTGCTGGCGAGGCAGGTGGTATTACACAGCACGTTGGAGCATATAATGTTGAAATAGGTGAAGGTAAAACAATTACTTTCCTTGATACTCCTGGTCACGAAGCTTTTACTGCAATGCGTGCTCGTGGTGCCCAGGTAACCGATATTGCAATTATTGTTGTTTCGGCCGATGATAACGTGATGCCACAAACTGTTGAGGCTATTAACCATGCTAGTGCTGCCGGGGTTCCAATAGTTTTTGCAATTAACAAAATTGATAAAGCGGGAGCTAATCCTGAAAAAATAAAAGAAGAACTTGCAAATATGAATTACCTTGTTGAAGAGTGGGGTGGAAAATATCAATCACAAGATATATCTGCTAAGCAAGGAACAAATATTGACTTATTATTAGAAAAAGTTTTGCTCGAAGCAGAAATGCTTGATCTTAAAGCGAATCCTAATAAAAAAGCATTAGGAACTGTAATTGAATCGGAACTTGATAAAGGTCGCGGATATATGTCTACTCTTCTTATTGAAGCAGGAACATTAAGAATTGGAGATGTTGTTCTTGCGGGAAGTTATTTTGGTCATGCCAAAGCAATGTATAACGAAAGAGGAAAACGAATTGAAAAAGTTGGCCCTGCTGCTCCTGTTCAGATACTTGGTTTAAATGGTGCGCCACAAGCAGGAGACAAATTTAATGTACTGGAAGGAGATAAAGAAGCCAGGGAAATTGCTAACAAGCGAGAACAATTACAACGAGAACAAAGTATGCGTACTCAAAAACATATTACTCTTGATGAGATTGGCCGTCGTATTGCAATAGGAAACTTCCAGGAGATTAACATTATTGTGAAAGGTGATGTGGATGGTTCAATTGAAGCATTATCCGATTCATTAATAAAACTAAGTACCGAAGAAATACAGGTAAATATAATTCATAAAGGTGTTGGTCAGATTTCAGAAACTGATATTATGCTGGCTGTTGCATCCAATGCTATTATAGTTGGCTTTCAGGTACGACCTTCTATGAATGCACGTAAATTAGCCGAAAAAGAGGAGATAGATATCAGGTTATATTCTATTATTTATGATGCTATTAATGAGATTAAAGATGCGATGGAAGGAATGTTGTCGCCGGATATTAAAGAGGAAATTGTGGCAACTGTTGAAGTAAGAGAGACTTTCAAAATTAAGAAAGTAGGTACTATAGCCGGATGTATGGTTAAAGAAGGTAAAATTAACCGAAACACCAGAGTTCGTGTAATTCGTGATGGTATTGTGATTTATACAGGAAGATTGGGTTCGCTAAAACGATTTAAAGATGATGTAAAAGAAGTTGCATCAGGTTATGAATGTGGTTTAAATATTGAGAACTTCAATGATATAAAAGTTGGTGATATAGTTGAAGGTTACGAGGAAGTTGAAGTTAAAAAAACCTTGTAGTAGTTAAATATTAATATAATTTAGAGGCTGTCTTAATGTAAGATGGCCTTTTTTATGCATCAAAAAAAATAATTATCCGTCCTTCTTCGGGAAGAGGATAATAAATCAACTCAGAACACTTTTTAGATAGTTCAATACTTAAATAATAGAATTAAATTAAATCTTCTTGAAGTTGATATGTTCTTAATTTATTTTTGTTAGATACTTGATTAATTAAACACAGGAAAGTCATGTTTAAAAATTTCTTAATTATTTCACTCCGTTATTTATTGAAGAATTTTTTATTTGTAGGAATAAATATACTTGGTTTAGCGGTGGCTTTGGCCCTTTGTATAACGGCATATTTAAATAATAAATATGATATGGATTGGGATAAAACTCATGCAAATTATGAAGAAATTTATAAAATAAATATTACCAGAGAGATACAGGATCGACATCAAGAATATGGAATTACCCCAACAGCACTTGCTCCATTATTAAAACAAGACATATCAGGTATTGAAGAAATATGTAGATATAATTCTAATCGCTCACCAGTTAAATATGATGATAAAATATTTAATAAACGTGTTGGTTATACAGATCCTAATTTCTTCGACATATTTACCATTGATTTGGTAAAAGGGAATAAGAATGCATTAAAAGAAAAAGGCAATATTCTAATTAGTGAAAATATTGCCGAGGTATATTATGGAAAAGAAGATCCAATTGGGAAAGTAATTTCTGTAATGAACGATAAAGGTGAAGAAACAACTTTCATTATTGCCGGTATTTATGAGGATTTGCCTTTAAACGGCAGTTTTCGACACGAGTTGATAACACAATTTGAAAGTTATATGGATATGTGGGAAGTAGAAGAGCAAAACTGGGACGATTGGATTGCCGCTACTTTTTTGTTGATTAGAAACCATGATAATATACCGCAAATTAATGAACAATTAAAAAAATATATACCTGTACAAAACGCTGCTCGTGAAGATTGGATGATAACAAGTTATTTTGTTAAATCCTTAAAAGAAGTTGCTGATGATAGAGGTGTTTGGGCTACCTGGTTACGGACAAGTTTTCATCCGGCAGCAGTTGCAACACCTCCAATAATGGCAATTTTCATTTTGATAATTGCAGCCTTTAACTTTATGAATTCTTCTATTTCTTTTGCTGGTAAGCGACTTAAAGAAATAGGCCTTAGAAAAGTATTTGGCGGATTACGTAAGCATATTATTATCCAGTTTTTGAGTGAAAACCTGGTAATAAGCTTTATTGCAATGATTTTGGGTATTTTCTTTTCCGGATTTCTCGTTCCGGAATATTCAAGTATGTGGGAATACATGGATATAGAATTAAATTTTACAAACGACCCTGCACTAATCAGTTTTATTTTATTATTATGGATTTTTACAGCACTTTTGGCAGGTGCATATCCTGCATTTTATATAAGCAGGTTTAATCCGGTTAAAATCTTCAGGGATAACCTAAAACTTAAAAATAAAAATGTGTTTTCAAGATTTCTTTTAGGATTTCAGTTTTTCACTTCAGTTTTAGCGTTGGTTATGGGTGTTATGTTTGCTCAAAATGCCGTATTCCAGGAAAATATGGATTTGGGATATGACAAGGACAATTTAATAATTCTTGGAATGCATAATAATGATGATTACAAACCTTTTGAGCAGGTTGTGAAAAGTAATCCTAAAATTGAAATGTATGCCGGAACCAGTTATCATATTGGTTATGGAAATTATAACAGATCAATTAAATATCTTGACCAACAAATTGAGACAAACATTATGCATATTGGCCATGATTATTTAAAGACAATGGGAGTGGATATTACCGATGGACGCGGATTTGATTTAAAGAATCAAGGAGGAGATATATCAGAAAACAATGTTGTTATTAATGAAAAATTTGTTAAAGATTTTGGCTTTGACGATCCTATTGGTAAAACTGTTTATATGAATGATACATTGGCTTTACATATTATTGGTGTCTCGAATGACATTTATTTATATGGTTTATGGGCTCCGATTAATCCTTTGATATATAAGTTAGTTCCTGAGGAAGATTATGGCAGAATTGCAATACGAACATCAAAAGAGAATCTACATGAAGTAAACGAATTTTTACGTGCAGAGTGGGCAGAACTTGTTCCCAACTACCCATACGAAGGCGAGTTCCAGGAGGAATTATTAGCAGAATCTAAACAAGTAAATAAGAATATTAAGGTCATGTTTGTTTTTCTGGCAATTTGTGCATTATTCTTGTCTGCCATAGGATTATATACTCTTGTGAGTTTGAGTGTTCTTAATAGAACTAAAGAAATGGGAGTTAGGAAAGTGCATGGAGCATCTGTAAGGAAGATTATGATAATAATTACCAAGCCATTTGCTCTGTTAATTATAATTTCTTCGGTATTTGGATGTGCCGGTGGATATTATATGTCGAAAATGTTAATGGATAGTGTTTGGGCAAAGCATATGAATCCAAATACATTGAGTTTTGCTTTACCTGTTTTGGTTATATTTACTATATCATTAATTACAATAATCTGGAGAGTTTATAAAGCTGCACTACAAAATCCTGCAAATTCGCTTAGGTACGAATAATATTGAAAAGAGCAGAAACAATCTGCTCTTTTTTAGTTAATAGCTAGTTTTTTTTAATAAAGGCTTGGTTGTAACCTATAGATTTTAAGTTGGCTAATTCTTGTTTTGCTTTTTCGTATGAGTTAAAAGAACCAATGGTGTATCTGAAATAATCGCCTGAACCTTTTGTAACTACAACCGAAGATAAATCTTTAAAATAATCCGGTTTAACAGGAATTATTAAAGCCATAATCTGGATTGTATATTTAGGAGCTGATTCATTAATTCTGACAAAAGCATCTTTATAACCAACTTCATGAATCTTTGCCATTAATTCTTTAGCTTCGGAATATGAACTGGTATTTCCAACAGTGTACCTATAATATCCATCGGGGTATTTTGTTAACTTTACATTATCAACATCCTTAAAATAATCAACCTCAACTGGATTTATTAAAGCCATTAATTGAACCGAATATGTTTTCACTCCGCCGGTTAAAAATGTTTTAGGAACATATTTTACTATTTCTTTTTCCGGCGTTTTTTCTTCAACAATTGGTTCAGGTACTTTTTCTATAACAGGAGGTTCAACAGGTTTTTCTTCTATTTGCTTTTCAGTTATAACTTCTTCTTCAGGTTGTGTAACGACTTCCTCTTCAACCACAGGCTCAACTTTTGGCGGTTCAATTATTTCTGCAACTAATTCTTCTTGTTCAACAACTAATGGATTTAAAAGAGCTTCAAAAGAATAAATTCTTTCAGAGTAATTATCAGGAATATTAAATTCGCTGGTAAAAGGATTATAATCTTCATTATTAATTACAAGGGTATAATTCCCCGGGTTAATTTCAAATTCAAATTGCCCGTTATTGGTATTAATTGACTTAACAATATCATTTGTTTTGGTTTCAATTATCGAAATATCAAAACCGGAATTGGTTATTTTTTCTCCACTTGTTTCATTCTTAATATTACCCGCAAAATTTATTTTTGGTAAAATGGAAACATAATAAATATCTTTTTTCCCAACCGAAGTATTATCATATTGTGAAATGTATCCTGATGTTAATGAGTTATCTGGGACAAAAAACAAATCATCGCTAGTTGTATTGGCAGGATAACCCAAATTTATGGCCATTGATTTGCTTCCTAAATCTATATAAAAAATATCAAAACCACCAATGCTGCTATGTCCTTGTGAGCTGAAGAATAAATATTTATCATCCATTGTAACGAATGGCGTTTCTTCATCGAATTCGGTATTTATTGCCGGTCCCATATTTTCTGCTTCACCCCAATTGCCTTTTGCATCCTTTGTAGATTTATAAATATCCATTCCACCTAAACCACCTTCTCTGTCACTTGTAAAATAAAGAGTTTTCCCATCTTTCGAGATACATGCATGAGTTTCATTGCTTTTTTTACCGTTTACTGTTTTAGAAAGTTTATCTGCTTCTATCCAGTTGCTACCTTCCTTATAACAAACAAAGATGATGTTTTCCTCGGGATCATCAGTAACCAGGTATAGTTCTTTTCCATCGTATGATAAACTGGCAGTTTTTAAATAGTATTTGCCACTAAGCTTTTCACTAATTCGTTTAGGCGTGCCCCATACACCATTTTTTCTTACAGAGTAATAATTATCTAAATAATTTCTTGTGTATGAAGTGTAAATTATGGTATTTCCATCTCCGGAAACAACAGCGCCAAAATTTGAATCATCGTTATTGACTGGTTCTCCAAGATTTTTTTTTGAAACTCTCAATGGATTATTTATAGCAATTTTAGCATTTTCGCATGTCTTTAAGCGTTGAACAACAACAGGATAAAGTCCGTTGTCGGCATTAATTAAATCTTTAAATTTGTTGTACGCTACTATTGCTTTATCAATTTTGTTTGCTATCTGGTATGCTTCGCCAAGATAAAGTAATACATCACCCGGGGTTCTTATTTCGCGAAGTGATTTTTCATTAAAATCTAAAGCAATATTTTGAGATGCTTCTTCTAAGTATTCTATCGCACGATCTTTTTGATCGTCTGTAAGGAGGTATAACTGACCAATTTTATATTTAGCAAGCGAGTGTTCAGGTACCTCTCTTATCATTCTGCGATATATATCTATAGCTTTTTCGTATTTTTTTTCTTCAAGAAGATATTGAGCCTCATCTTCAAGATAGTAAATCTCATTCCAGTCTTGAGCATGTAATGTACTGTTTATGAGGATGAAAATTATGAAAAGTCGTAAGATTTTATACATGAGAGTATATTTAGATTTATATCATCAATTGTAACGTTTTTAACGTTGATTAAGTTAGTATGTTTTGATGAAATAATCAAATTTATAAAGAATCGGTTAAAATTCTTATGTAAAATTAATACAAGGCACTTTTTATCTATTTGATTTGTAGCACTATATTTCTTATAAATTAGACAATTTTTTGAAATTTATGAAAAGAAAGCGGAAAAAAGTTTAAACAGACATTTTAAACAATAGCTTAAAACGCTTGTTTTAAACAACTGTTTTAATTAACTTACGATAATTTAATTTTGATGATTTAACACAAATAGATAAAACTAATGTCTAACTAAATTCTAATAACATGAAAAATTTAATTAAAAACAGCATTGGTGTTTTATTTTTAGCACTAATAAGTGTTTCATTGTTAATGACAAATTGTGAAAAAGATGATGAAACAGATGCAATTGTTGGTACCTGGATACTTGAAAAAGTTGAAGTATTGGGTGTTTCTTATCCTGCTAGTGAATTTGGAATAAGCATGACCATCAATATTAATGATGACAACACTTTTTCCGGAACAACAAATTTGGGCGAAGGGACAGAGTCCGTTAATGGTACTTGGAAAAGAATAGACTCTGAAACTGTTGAAATTTATGAAGGAACAGATACATCGACACTTAAGAAAGAAGGGGATTACTATACTATAACAGAAACAGAAGATAGTATTACAATGAAGATGTTTTTCAAAAAGTAATAATCTGGGAAATAATAAAGGGGACTCTAATAATTCATTTATTTCAAAGGAATTATTAGAGGTTTCCTTAAAACCCAAACAAATGCTAATTAAACCTTCGCTTTAATGTTTTATTCAAAATATCCTGATCCGTCCCAACAGTGGGTGCAGAGTTTTTCTTTTGGCAGCCCGATAGCTTTTACCAGGTCTTCAAGTTTTTGAAATTTTAAACTTGTAAGATCAAGGTTTTTTCTGATTTGCTCAACCATGGCTTCATATTTACCATTATTGGTATCAGAATACTCCTTCATATCTACATTTTCTTTTCCCTCAAGTTGTTTTACTGCTTTATGTGTTGCAAGATCAAGGTTTGATCTGGAGCGACTGAAATTCAGAAATTCACACGGAAATGTTAAAGGAGGACATGCAATACGCATATGAACTTCTTTTATACCTGCTTCGTGCAAATCCTTTACATTATCTTTAAGTTGAGTGCCGCGGACTATCGAATCGTCAAGAAAAATACCACGTTTATCTTTTATAAGAGAACTATTTGGAATTAGTTTCATTTTTGCAACTAAATCGCGCATGTTCTGACTTTGAGGCATAAAACTTCTGGGCCACGTTGGTGTGTATTTTGAATAAGGGCGTTTAAGAGGAATCCTTTTTTCATTGCTATAACCCATAGCATGTCCTATTCCTGAATCGGGAATGCCGGCAATAAAATCTGCTTCTACCCGATCTTTTTTTGCTAATTCGGCACCACAACAGTAGCGTGTTTCATCTACATTTATATTTTCGTAAAATGAAGGTGGATATCCATAATAAACCCACAGAAAAGAACAAATCTGCAATTTCTCATCTGGTTTTCTTAATTGTTTATGACCATCAGATGTTATTTTTACAATTTCCCCGGGTCCTAAAAATTTATCTATTTCGTAGTTAAGGTTTGGGAATGAGCAAGTTTCAAAAGCAGCTGTAAAAGCATTTTCTTTTTTGCCAATAACAATAGGTGTTCTTCCAAGTTTATCGCGTGCGGCAATAATACTGTCTTCGGTTAAAATAAGCATTGAACAAGATCCTTTAACACGATTGTAAACATTTTCAATACCTGCTACAAAATCATTTCCTTCAGCAATTAGCATTGCTATCAGCTCAGTCTGGTTTATTCCGCCCTGACTGGTTTCGGAAAATGTTCGGTGCTGTTTTGTATAGCGTTCTTCCAACTCATCAATATTTACTATTTTACTAATCGTAACAACAGCAAAACGTCCTAAATGAGAAGTTACAACCATAGGTTGTGCTTCTGTGTCACTTATAACACCGATGCCACTGTTTCCTGAAAAATTTGCTATATCGTTTTCAAATTTATTTCTGAAATAACCGTCTTCCAGGCTATGAATTGCACTTTGAAAACCTTTTTCTTTTGAGTAGAAAGCCATGCCGGCTCTTTTTGTCCCAAGGTGCGAATGATAATCAGTGCCATAAAAAACTTCAGATACACAATCTGATTTGGAAATACTGCCAAAAAAACCGCTCATATTTTTATTTTTTAAATATTAAAATTTAGTTAATAAATGTATAAGTTTTATTTAATCAAGTAAAGCAACGTTGATAAATGAGCACGTTTTGTTGAAATGTTTTATGTGATTAGATATTTAATTGAGTGTTATAAAATAGAAGTTTAAATATGAATAATAAATAAAAAATCCCGGTTTTGAGCCGGGATTGATTTTGTCAGGTTGATTTTAGTTATTCATATCTTAATGAGTTTACCGGATTTGCCGATGCTGCTTTAACGGTCTGATAGCTTACGGTTAACAGGGCAATAAATATGGAAGCAAGTCCTGCAATAACAAATAATATAAGGTTAATATCTATTCTGTATTCAAAATTTTGTAACCATTTATCCATAAAGTAATAAGTCGCCGGCCATGCAATTATGTTTGCAATAATAATCCATCGGGTAAATTGTTTACTTAATAAAATCAGAATTTCCGAAAGTGTTGATCCTAATACTTTACGAATACCTATTTCTTTTGTCCGTTGTTCTGAAATAAATGATGATAAACCGAAAAGTCCTAGTGATGCAATAAATAAAGCCAACACTGAAAAAATCCCAAGTATTTTCCCGGTTCGTGATTCTGCACTATGTAAACTGTTAAAGTGATCATCCATAAAGAAATAATCGAATGGTTGCTGAGGAAGAAACTCTTGCCACTTTTCCTCAAGCGTTTTTAATGTTTTATTAATGTCCGAATTTTTAACCTTAACTGCCATGTAAGAAGCATAATAATTCTCAGGATAAAACATCACAACATTAGGAATGCGCTCACGCAACGATTGTGTATGAAAGTCTTCCATGATACCAATAATCTGAAATCTAATTTGCTCATCACTATTGCCATAACCAATTATAAACTTTCCAACAGGATTATCATAACCCAAAGATTTTACAGCGGATTCATTAATAACAACACAAGCTGAATCTCCGGGATATTCTTTTGAAAAATATCTTCCTTCTTTTATCTTCATTCCTATTGCTTTTGGGAAATCATAATCCGCATTCATTCTTTGGAAATGAATCATTTCTTCCGATTTAGCATTTTCTCTCTGAAAAACGCTCCCGTTGAAATCTTTCCCCGGAACAGTAGTAGTTGCTCCTACTGCATAAATATCAGGGAAACGTAAAAGTTCTTCTTTAAATGTTTCAAGTTGATCGCCTAATGCATTAGGACGTTCTATAACAATCACATTTTCTTTTTCAAACCCCAGTTTTTTATTTTGCATGTATATTAATTGATTATAAACAATTATCGTAGCAATGATAATACCCACTGAAATTGCAAACTGGAATACAACTAAACCACTTCTGAAAAAGGCGCTTTTTTTACCAGTTTGAATTTTACCTTTTAAAACGGTTAAAACATTAAACGATGATAATGAAATAGAAGAATAACTTCCGGCAAAAAAACCAACAAATAAAGTCATTAGGATTATTCCCAGAATATATTCCCAATTTGATAAATAATTAATGGTAAGTTCTTTTTGAATAATATTATTAAACCCCGGTAGTAATAAGTAAACTAAAACTAAGGCTATTATCATAGCAAAAATGCTTAAAAAGAATGATTCGTTTAAAAACTGAAAAATTAATTGTCCGCGATGAGCCCCGGCAACTTTTCTTATTCCTACCTCTTTAGCCCTGTTAGAAGCTTTTGCCGTAGTCAGATTCATGAAGTTTACACACGCAATGATTAAAATAAAAATAGCAACAATTGAGAATATTATTACGTAACGTTTGTCACCAACAGGCTCCATATGCATTGTGGCGTCTGAATTAAGATAAATTCCTGTTAAAGGTTCAAGAAAATATCCATATCTGTTACCCGACTTTTCCCACTCTTCTAATGATATTCCCAGGCTTTCTTCTACTTGCGGACCAACATATTTCAAAACAAAATCATGAATTTTAGCTTCAACATCAGCATCAGTAAAACCTTTATCTAATAATAAATATGAAGCATACTGATCGCTTAGCCAATATTCATTTCGGCTCCACTCAAACGTAGATAACGAAGCTAAAAAATCAAAATGAAAATGCGAATTATGAGGAACATCTTTTATTATTCCTGTAACATTAAATTCACGATCATTATCGAAGGTAACGGTTTTATCCATTGGATCTTCATCGCCAAAATACTTTTTAGCCATGCTTTCGGTAAAAACAATAGAGTTTGGCCCGACTAAAGCAGTCTTGGGATTCCCTTTAATCATTTTCCAGGAGAAAATATCGAAAACAGTCGAATCGGTATAATAAACACCGTCCTCAATAAAATTTCGATCACCATATGTAATTAACTTGTTGCTTCCGGATAAAAATCTGGTTGCATTAATCACTTCAGGAAATTCATCCACCATTGTTCTTGCAAAAGGAGCTGCTGTGGTATAAGTCATAAAATCGCGATCGCCCAGACGGCCATCAATTCCTGCTCTGTAAATCTGATTAGCATTTTTATGATACCTGTCATAGCTTAGTTCATCAGTAATAAACAATAAAATCATAATACAACAGGCCATGCCAATGGCTAATCCTGTAACATTAATAAAAGTGAATCCCCGATGTTTTATAATTGTTCGTAATGTAGTTAATAAGTAATTTTTAAACATAATTTTTATTTTTTATTCATATGACGATTGAAAGTGTTAGTAGTTACACATTTTTTTGAAAAAGACGAAAAGCTTATGGATTTGATGCATTTTATAAAAGAAAGTTTTGGTATAACCAGAAAACTAATCCGAATAATTTTAGTTGGTCGTTTAAGAAAAGGAGTAAGTCAGAATGAGTTTAGGGAAAATAAAAATAAAAAAGCCCGATACTTTTGTATCAGGCTTTTTCTTAGTAGCGGGGACAGGACTCGAACCTATGACCTTTGGGTTATGAGCCCAACGAGCTACCAACTGCTCCACCCCGCAATATATTTTAAGTACGTTTATTTTGCTTAATTGCGGATGCAAAAGTAAGTAATGATAGGTAAAAAACAAATTTTTTTTTACTATTCTTGCATTTTGAATGTATTTAATATTTTTTGCAATTTATATTCACTTAAATATCAATTGTTAATTTATGTTATTTTCATCGCATAAATATTAAAAACGGTTCGTTTAATTCAATTGTTTGGGCTATTTTAGTGGGCTCATTTTTAACCTGAATGATTACTCCTTTCAGTCGTGAAAGAAGTTCATAAGTTTGTCGTCATGAGAAATGAAAATGCCAATAGAATTTAAAAGCGCAAAATTGAGCCTCGCAGGTGTAGCCTTGGTTACATTGAGAAGCGAAAGTCGAGCATTTTAAATTATAGCAAGTAGTTTCATTTCGTAATAGATTAATTTATGAATTATTTAGGTGAGTATTTTCTTTATCGAAAACGTGTATCTTTGCAAACAAATTAATTATTGATGATCAAAGAGAAAAAGAAGCGTATTGTTAATAAACTAAGGAATAAATACCGCTTAAGTATTTATAATGACGATACTTTTGAAGAAGTATGGTTCTTGCGACTTTCAAGATTAAATGTTTTTTCTATTGTTGGAACAAGTGTTTTACTTTTTATTATTGCTATTACAGTTTTAATAGCATTTACTCCTATAAGGGAGTTTATTCCGGGTTACCCCGATGGTAATATGCGTCGAAATATAATTAATAATGTTTATAAACTTGATTCATTAGAACATGAGCTGGAAATTCGTGATCGATATTTTGAAAGTATAAATACAATTATCAGGGGAGGTACCCCTTTAAGTTATGAAAGTTCGCAGGATACAACTGTTAGATACGAGGAAATTACGTTTGATAAATCTGAACATGATTCATTATTACGTCAGCAAATTGAGGAAGAAGAGTTGTTTAATCTCTCTATTTTAGCAAATACTTCTAATAAAACCGATTTTTCAAGCATACATTTTTATCCTCCTGTTAAAGGCTTGGTTACAAATTCATTTAATCCGAATGAATATCATTTTGGAACTGATATCGTAACAGCTTCAAACAAAGTGGTTGTGGCAACATTAGATGGAACAGTTACCATTGCAAACTGGACACTAGAGACAGGATACGTAATCCAGATTCAGCATGATAACAATTTATTATCGGTATACAAACACAATTCTGAACTTCTGAAAAAAATTGGAAATCATGTAACTGCAGGTGAGGCAATTGCTATTATTGGAAACTCAGGAGAACTTACCAGTGGACCACATTTACATTTCGAGTTATGGCATAACGGAACTCCCATTGATCCGGAAGATTACGTGGCATTTTAGATAAATTTTGTGGAAGGATAAATGAAAAAAAGAGTTGCAATATTAGGATCTACAGGTTCAATCGGAAAACAAGCTTTAGATGTAGTCAGGAAGAATCCTGATCATTTCGAAATTGAAGTTCTTACTGCTTACAATAATATTGATTTACTGTCGAAACAAGCAAAAGAATTTCAGCCTAATACGGTGGTTATTGCAAATGAATCAAAATATGATGAATTAGTTACTGCTCTTGGAGACCTTCCTGTTAAAATATATGCCGGTAATGATGCTATCGCACAAATTGTTGAAATGGAGACTATTGATATTGTACTTACTGCAATGGTTGGATATTCCGGATTACTTCCAACAATAAACGCAATCAAAGCAGGTAAAACAATTGCTTTAGCAAACAAGGAAACACTTGTTGTGGCAGGTGAGATTATTCAAAAATTAGCATTTCATCATAAAGTTAGTATATACCCGGTCGATTCTGAACATTCGGCTATTTTTCAATGTCTGGTTGGCGAAGGACAAAATGCGATAGAAAAAATTATCTTAACTGCATCCGGAGGTCCATTTAGGGGAAAGGATATTGAATTTTTAAAATCTGCAACCAAAGAAAATGCATTGAAACATCCGAACTGGGATATGGGTGCTAAAATTACTATTGATTCAGCTACAATGATGAATAAAGGCTTAGAAGCAATAGAAGCACGGTGGTTGTTTGGATTAAATCCAAACCAGATTGAGGTTGTAGTTCATCCACAATCCATAATTCATTCAGCAGTACAATTCGAAGATGGCTCGATGAAAGCACAAATGGGATTACCTGATATGAAACTACCGATTTTATATGCCTTAAGTTTTCCTGATCGTATTAAAACTGATTTCCCGCGTTTTAACTTTTGGGATTACCCGGAATTAACATTCGAAAAACCCGATTTAAAAAGTTTCAGGAATCTTGCATTAGCATTTGAGGCGATGGATAAATGTGGAAATATGCCATGTATTTTAAATGCTGCAAACGAAATTGCTGTTGAGGCATTTTTAAAAGATAAAATTGGTTTTTGTGAAATGACAGAAATTATTGAACAAAGTATGCAAAAAATAACTTACATAAAACATCCTGCATTGGATGACTTAATAAATACAGATAAGGAAACAAGAGAATTTTCAAAATCAATAATAAACAAATCATAAAAAAGAGATAGATGGAAGTATTAGTTAAGATCGCACAATTTATACTTAGCATATCCATATTAGTTATTTTACACGAATTTGGACATTTTGCATTTGCTAAAATTTTTAAGACAAGGGTTGAGAAATTTTATCTTTTCTTTAATCCA
Source organism: Bacteroidales bacterium (assembly GCA_021108325.1). Classification (GTDB taxonomy): domain Bacteria; phylum Bacteroidota; class Bacteroidia; order Bacteroidales; family UBA12077; genus UBA12077. Next base: position 163,087 of record JAIORB010000027.1, read on the forward strand.
TGGTTTTCATTATTTAAAGTGAAAAAAGGAGAAACAGAATATGGATTAGGTTGGTTGCCTTTAGGCGGATATGTAAAAATATCAGGGATGATTGATGAGTCGATGGATAAGGAACAAATGAAAAAGCCACCACAGCCTTACGAGTTTAGGTCAAAAAAAACATGGCAACGATTGTTAATTATGCTTGGCGGTGTAATGGTTAATTTTATTACTGCACTGGTAATATATTCTGCTATTTTGTATGTGTGGGGCGACCAATATCTTCCGAATAAAAATGTAGAACATGGTATAGTGGTCGATTCTTTGGCTTATGACATGGGTTTACGAAACGGCGATAAAATTTTATCATTAGATGGTGAGGAAATAGAAGGGTTTTATACTATTGTTCCGCAAATTGTTTTAGAAGACGTTAAAACAATTCAGATCGAAAGAAATGGACAACAAAGGGAAATACCTGTTCCTGAAAGCATCATCCCTGAATTACTAAAAAGTAAAGGATTTATTGAAACGCGGATTCCTTTTTATGCGGGAGGCTTCACGAAAGATTCGCCCGCAAAAAAAGCCGGATTGAAAAAGGATGATAAACTAATCGGAATTAACAGAAACCCGGTAGAGTTTTTTGATGAATTTAAAGATACTCTTTCTCATTATAAAAATGAACTTGTTGTGATTACTGCATTAAGGGGAGAAGATAGTGTTCATTTTGAAGTTGTTGTTCCTGAAACTGGACTCATAGGAGTAGCTCCTGGCGGAAGTATTAATGAGTTTTTCGAAATTGAGCGTATAGAATATAGCTTGATAGCATCAATCCCGGCAGGTATTGATAAAGGAGTTAAAACTATTGATAGTTATCTAAAACAACTAAAGCTGATTTTTTCGCCAAAAACGGAAGCGTACAAATCATTAGGAGGATTTATAACCATTGGAAATATTTTTCCTGGAAAATGGAATTGGCAGATTTTCTGGAATTTAACAGCTTTCTTGTCAATCATTCTTGCAATAATGAATCTTCTTCCAATTCCTGCATTAGACGGAGGGCATGTAATGTTTTTGCTTTATGAAATAGTTACAGGACGTAAACCAAGTGACAAATTTTTAGAGTATGCTCAAATCGCGGGAATGATTATTTTATTATCACTTTTACTATATGCAAATGGTAATGATATATTTAGACATTTTATAAATAAATAATAAAATATCTTACATTTGTATAAACAAATAAATTAAAAGCTATGCAAGCATTATTTATCTTATTAGGAATGCCAGGGCCATGGGAAATAATTTTAATTGTAATTGTTGTATTGCTTTTTGTTGGAGGAAGAAAAATTCCTGAATTAATGAAGGGGTTAGGAAAAGGAATCAAAGAATTCAAAAATGCAACAAAAGAAGATAGTGAAGACGAAAAAAATTCAGAAAAAGAATAATCTTTACTAATATACATTAACCTGCCCTTACTTAATTTGTTTAGGCAGGTTTTTTATTTGTTAAAATACTTGTTAATAAATTATATACTGCTTTTTCAGATTATTTAATGAATAAGTTTTAGATATATTATTATTTTTACCGGATATATTAAAAGTGAGATAATCTAATAGATTTATGTGTAGAAATTTTTGTGTTACGATTTTGTTAACTATAGCATTACTAATTGCAGGAATTTGCACTTATGCTATTGATTCAAATATAGTGGGTGAAGAAAATCCTGTTGATAAAAGGAAGAAAAAAGATTCCATCCCGATTTATCCCGATTTAGTTTATGAATACAAAATTGCCGAGCTAAATAACTTAACTCCAATTGAATTGGAATATAACGATCGGGTTCGAAGATATATTGACGTATATACTATTGAGCGTAGAGAACATCTGGCTAAAATTATAGGACTGGCCGAATTATATTTTCCGATTTTCGAAGAGGCATTGGATAAATACCAATTACCACTTGAACTAAAATATCTCGCAATAGTTGAATCTGCACTTGACCCAAGAGCCGTATCTTCATCGGCAGCGGTTGGGTTATGGCAATTTAAAATCAATACAAGTAAGATGTTCGATTTGGAAGTAAATTCTTATGTCGATGAACGTTGCGATCCATACAAATCAACAGAAGCGGCTTGTAGTTATCTGCAATATTTATATAGGATTTATAACGACTGGCAATTGGCGCTTGCTGCATATAATGGAGGCCCTGGAGTTGTTCGAAATGCTATTGCACGTTCAGGTGGGAAAACTAATTTTTGGGAAATACAACCTTATTTACCTGCACAAACAAATGGATATGTTCCTGCTTTTATTGCTGTGAATTATGTGATGAATCATTATAAAGATCATAACATAGAACCAATTAAATCTGACTTTATATACCTTGATGTTGATACTGTTAAAATAAAAAAAGCTGCTACACTTAAAAGAATTTCTGAAGTAACGAAAATACCGATCGAAACTTTGCAGTTTTTAAACCCATCATATAAGCTGGATTATATTCCAAAAATGAAAGAACCGGCAACTGTTATATTACCTGTTAGTAAAATAAGATCCTTTATTAAAAACGAAAAAGCAATATTCGATGAGTCGGTGCCAAAAAAAGATTTTAATGAAGTTGTTTCAGAAGCAGGAGAGACAAATGGTAAAATAAAGATTATTCATGAAGTTGCTAAAGGAGAATATTTCCATAAGATTGCAATAAAATATAATTGTACAATTGATGATATAAAAATATGGAATAGTTTACCAACGAATGATCTTAACGTAGGGCAAAAACTTGATGTGTGGATTACACCACAAATGGCGGGAGTAATTGAAGAAGAAAGAACACGACCAAAACAACAAAGAGATTCAACCGACCGTTTTATTTATTATACCGTTCAAAATGGTGATACAGTATGGAGTATTGCTGAAAAATTTAATTGCAGGTCTATTTCTGAATTAAAAGAGGAAAATAATATTAATGATGAGAAAGATTTAAAACCGGGAAAAAAATTAAAGATATATCTAAATAAGTAATACTAATTTACCATGAGAAAACTTATTCTTTCAATTATTGCTTTAACTATTCTGTTATCTTCTTGTAAAGATAATGATTCATCAAAATTATTAACTAATGTAACGGGAAAATCAGGCGAAGTTGTATTGGTTATAGAGCCCGATCATTGGAGTTCAAATATTGGGATTGAGTTCAGAAAAAAGTTGAGTCAGGTGCATCCTGCTTTGCCACAACAAGAACCAATATTCGATCTGGTACATATTCCATATAATGCGTTTACCAATATTTTTAAAACACACAGGAATATTGTTATTGCCAGGGTCGATAAAGATTTGCACGAGCCAAAAATGGTTATTCAGAAGAATCTTTGGGCTAAACCTCAGATTATAGTAAATGTTTTAGCTCCTGATGATAGTAGTTTAGAGGTTCTTGTTCGAGAAAAAGGCGATTTGCTGATCGATAAGATTCTTAAAATGGAAATGGAAAGATATGCTAATAATTATAAAAAATACGAACAAATTGGTGTTGCTGATCGAATTGAAAAGAAATTTGGAATTAGAATAACTGTTCCGAAAGGTTATACTTTGGATTTAGATACAACAGATTTTATTTGGATGGAGAATAGGGGCCGTGGTGATCTTGTTCAGGGAATTTTAGTTTATTCTTATGATAAACCGGATGTTGAATTAACAACGGATTATTTATTCGCTAAAAGAACACAATTTACAAAACGATTTATTCCCGGGCCAACAGATGGTTCATATATGGCTGTTGAAACAGAAGCTATTCCTTATCGAAGAGAAATTGCAGTTAATGATATTAATGTAATTGAATTAAGAAATCTCTGGAAAGTTGAAAACGATTTTATGGGTGGACCTTTTGTTAGTTTTTCTTTTATTGATGATAAGCAAAATAAAGTAATTAATATTGATGGATTTGTTTTTGCCCCGCAGTTTGATAAGCGTAATTATTTACGTCAGGTAGAAGCAATTCTTAATTCTGTGCAGAAACCGGTTAATGAGTCAGATAATTAGCCACAGTTATTGATTATAGAAAAGTATCAAGATTTTAATATCAAGTATAAAGATGTCCTGATACTCAATACTCATATCTATGTTCTTTGAGATTTTAATAAATAACCCCCTTTTTCTCCTCCTTCAGGTCCAAGCTCGATTAAATAATCAGCCACTTTTATTAACCACGGATGATGCTCAATGATATATAAAGCATGTCCTTCATCCCTTAATTTTAAGAGCACCCTCGCGTAAGTTTTTATTTGGATCTTTTATTAAAAGTTCAGGATCGATTCGGTCTTCTACTCCCAATCCTTTGCAATGAGAACATGCTCCTTCAGGATTGTTGAATGAAAAAAGACTTCTGGTTAATTTTAGTTTTGAAAACAGTTTAGATTTTTCTCCTGTTCGGGCAAAAAGTAATCTTAGGTAATCGTACAATTCACTCATTGTACCAACAGTCGATCGTGGATTTCGACTTACTGTTTTTTGGTCAACAGAAATGGCAGGCATTAAACCTTCGATACGCTCAACTTCAGGGCGGTTCATTTTTCCCAAAAACTGGCGGGCATAAGACGAAAAGGATTCAAAATATCTTCTTTGACTTTCTTTACAAATTATATCATAGACTAAGGAAGATTTTCCCGAACCTGAAACACCCGTAAAACACGTAATCTGGTGATGAGGAATTTTGAGACTTACATCTTTTAAATTGTGTTCGCGCGCTTTTTCAATAGCGATATATTGCTGTTCCTTTTCTTTCATTCTGTGTTAAATTGGAGGAACAAAGATACAGAAATTGATTTTTATTGATACTTTTACGATTATTAGATAAAGTTCAAAATAAATGAAAAAGCAGAATTTTCTATTTGTAATTTTCTTTTTGGTCTCGTTTTTAAACTTAAATGGCCAAAATATTAAAATAGAAATTAAAACAGAATTAGGATCTATTATCGCTGAATTATATTCTGATAAAGCTCCGGTTACTTGTGCGAATTTTATTAAATATATCGATCAAAATAAACTGGAAGGAGCAAATTTCTATCGTGTTGTAAGGATGGATAATCAGCCAAACAATGAAATAAAGATTGAGGTTATTCAGGGTGGTCTTGGTTTTGATGTGGAAGAATCGCCATTTCCTCCAATAAGGCATGAAACAACAAAAGAAACAGGAGTATTACATAAAGGAGGAACTTTATCAATGGCTCGTGCAGAACCTGGAACTGCCAGTTCAGAATTCTTTATTTGTATTGGAGATCAACCCGAATTAGATTATGGTGGTAAAAGAAATTCTGATGGACAGGGTTTTGCTGCATTTGGGGAAATAATTAAAGGGATGGATATTGTAAGAGAAATTCAAAATATGCCGGATGAAGGGCAGCTGCTTTTAAAATCGGTTAGAATAGATTCTATTGAAATTCTTAAATAATGATTTTCTTCCACATGTGTTAATATGGAGGGAAGAGTATTTTATATCAAAAAATATTCCGAATTTGTAATAAATTGTAATTTTTATCTACTTATTTTTCAGAAAACAAAATTTTAAAAATTGAGTAATAGAAATTTAAAAGAGGAGTTTGTTTCACAAATTGAAAAACACCAGGGAATTATTTATAAAGTTTCCCGGATGTATTGTGATAAAGAAGAGTGTAGGCAAGATCTTTTTCAAGATATTCTGGTTCAATTATGGCAATCGTTTCCTACATTCAATAAACAATCGAAATTTTCGACATGGATGTATAGAGTAGCTTTGAATACAGCAATTGCCCAATTCAGAAAAGACAAAAAAAACAACGAGGATACTATGTCTGAAATACCGGTAAATATAATCGAAGAAGAAAGTTATAAAGAAAAAGAAGACAGAAAGGAACTTGTACAAAGGGCAATTAATAAATTGAGTAAAGCCGAAAAAGCGATTATTATATTATATATGGATGATTACACTTACGAAGAAATATCTGAAATTGCTGGTATTACAATGTCAAATGTTGGAGTAAAAATTAGTAGGATTAAAACCAAGTTACAAAAAATCTTAAAGGAGCTGGAATATGGACTTTAAAGAAATAAAAAATGTCTGGAAAGATTCAGTAAAAGATGAAAAACTTCTAAATAAAGAAGAAATTGAAGCTAAATTGAAAATTAAAGGCAAATCAAATACTGCCCTTAATAAGGTAAAACGTAATTATAAAATTGAATTAATATTAGGAGGAAGTTTCTCTGTTTTTTTTATAGTATGGATGTTCATGAATTTAGCAATGGATTATAAGTTTATTATAATTACTTTGACCGTATTGTTTTTTGGAATACTTATATCTTTTACATGGAGAAATTTCAGAAAAGTAAGAAAAACAGTAATATCAAGTGAGCAATTAAAACCTGCGCTGGTTAAAACGATTAAAGATATAGAGATATATGTAAATTTTAACAAAAGTAATTTCAGTAAGTTTCTACTATTACCTTTTGCTATTTGTTTTGGGATGGTAATAGGTTTGTTTATGAATTCAGAGGATAAGGGAATTTTGGAGATCTTTGATTCAGTTGAAATTATCAAACTAGTAGTAACTTTGGTAATTGTAAGCGCTGTTTTTATTCCAATCTCTCAATATTTCAATAAGAAAATGTATAAACAACACCTGGATGAACTAAAACAGTGCCTGAAAGAGTTTGAAAATATTGAAGATGAAAACAAGTAATTAGATTTGTAAACAACTGAGTTTTAGTTTTCTGTCAATCTTAATATAACTTATGTAAAAGTCAATCTAAATTAAAAATTAATAATATGGAAGAAAACTATTTAATCGAAAAAAAGCCAGCAATTAAACAAGCGTGGTTAAGAATTTTATTATTTATTATAATGTACCTTGTTGGTAGTGTAGTGATGACTATGATAGCTGGTGCGTTTATAGTATTAACCGGATATGTTTCTCTCGAAGAGCTACAATCAGTAATGGGTAATAAAGGAGATATTAATATTTTGATTTTTACTCAATTTTTTTCATTGATAGCGGTTGCATTATCTATTTGGGTATTTAGAAAATTTATAGATAAGAAATCAATCATCTCTCTTGGTTTTACAATAAAAGGAAGACTAAAAGATATTGTTGCGGGTTTTTTACTTGGATTTATTCTTCTATTACTGGGATTTCTAATACTTTATTTTATAAATCAACTTGAAGTTACAGGAATTACTTATAGTGCTAAAGCCATTTTGGGTTCTTTGATCTTATTTATTATCGTAGCTGTTGTCGAAGAAAGTATGATGAGAGGTTACATTTTGAATAATCTAATAGAGTCGTTAAAGAATAAATATATCGCACTCTTAATATCGGCTGTTATTTTTGCACTTTTTCATGGGATAAACCCCAATATTACGATACTTGGTTTTATAAACTTGATTTTTGCCGGTTTAGCTTTGGGAATAACTTATGTTCATACTAAGAATTTATGGTTCCCGATTTTTCTTCATATAAGCTGGAATTTTTTCCAAGGCCCGATTTTTGGTTTCGAAGTAAGCGGATTAAATATTAAATCAATCATAAATCATGATGTATTAGGTAGTGATTTGATTACAGGAGGAAAATTTGGTTTCGAAGGCTCAATAATAATCACTGTTTTATTAATTGGAATGATCCTTTCAATCGAATTAATATTCAGGAAACGAATTAAAGATTAAAATAATCCAATAAAGCATGAAAAAAGAGATACGATACCCTGTTAAAATTATTAAAAACGGATAAAGAAACCTAAATCAAAAGCGGGAAAAATTTCGGTTCCTCCTATATCTAATGATATACCTCCTCCAAAATTAATTCCAAACATTTCTCCTAAATTAATATCCGCTCCTGCTAAGAATGATGGTCCCCAAGCTGGCCATTCATCAATATAGTCATCGATATATTGACTATTTTCTCCAAAAACTCCAAATTGCAAGTCAATATAAACAGGTTTGTAAAAATACATTTTAAGTCCTGCATTTAAAAAAATTGGAAATCCAATGTTATTTGGGGTATATCCTAAACCTAAATGTGGTGCAAATGCAAAATCTTCACCCAGTCTCCATTGTGCACGGACACCTATTCCTCCATAACTACGACCAAAGCCAGCACCTAAACTAAAATGTTTTTCATAGTATGTATAATTATTAGCTACTTGTTCTTTAGCAAGAGAGTGTTGAATTTTGTTAATGTTTTCATGAGAGTCAATTAATTCACTACCATAACTTTTGGTATAAAGAATTAAATTAGCCAATAGTAATATTATTAAAACTCTTTTCATTTTTGTATAAATTTGTTAATGTATATATACGAAATTAAATATTTAATAAATGAAAGTCAAATTCCTAAGAGTATTAAATTGTTTTTTTAGCAAACAGAATGACTTTTTATCTCAGAAATTTATTAAAATTAAGATGATGAACAAAAAACAAAGTATCGAGCAATTTCTTGCACCTAAAAAAATGGCGATAGCAGGGGTGTCCGGTAATTCAAAAAAATTCGGGTACATGGTTTTTAATGAACTTAGACAAAAAGGATTCGATGTTTGCCCTATTAATCCAAAATTAGACGAAATCGATGAAGTTAAAGTGTATAAATCAGTATCAGATATTCCTAATGATTACGAAAAGTTGTTTATCGTTACACCAAAATCGGAAACGGATACAATTATAAAGCAAGCTGCAGAAAAGGGCATAAAGCATATTTGGGTGCAACAAATGTCGAATACAAAAGAAACTAAGCAAGTTGCTCAACAATACAATATTGATTTAATTGAAAAAGAATGCATATTTATGTTTGCTGAACCTGTTAAAAGTATTCATAAGTTCCATAAAACAATCTGGAAAATATTTGGATTGTTGCCAAAATAGTTAAAATATATTAAATCTGTTTTAAGCAATTTTTATTTTGTTATGTTTGTGCAAAATAAATTAAACTTATCATGATGAAAAAAGCAATCTTTTTTTTAGTTTTTTCTTTAATAATAATAGCTGCATGTGATGATGATGATAATTCATTAAGTTATGATGAACAATTAGCTGTTGATATTGAGAAAATAGAAAATTATCTTTTAGAAAACAATCTTTCTGCGGACTCTACGGGGTCGGGTCTACATTATATTATTGAAGAAGAAGGTACGGGAGATTATCCTGATTTGGAATCTTTTGTAAAAATTAACTATACAGGTACATTATTAAATGGAGAGGTATTCGATGAAGGTACAATAGACTACTATCCTTTATATTCTCTTATTGAGGGTTGGCAGGAAGGTATGCAGTTGTTTAGAAAAGGAGGGTATGGAACACTCTTTATTCCTTCCGGGATAGGTTATGGTTCAACTGCTCAATCTACTATCCCTGCTAATTCAGTCTTGATTTTTGAGGTTGAATTAGTTGGTTTTGTTAATTGATTAATTTAAACAAGAAGGAAATTTAAAATTATTCTTTCATTTGATTCCATCCTTGAGCCTGAAGTGCAATTGATTGCCCACTGTTTGTAATCAGTACTGCTCCGTGTTCTTTATCTGTGATATGACCTATTGGATGAATCATTGATTGATCTTTGATCTTCTCAAGATCATTTATATCAATTGTGAATAATAATTCGTAATCCTCTCCACCGTTTAAGGCTGCAGTTAAAGGATCAATGTTAAATTCTTCGGCCATTTTTTCGGTGTTTAAATCAATTGGAATTTTATCCTGGAAAATCTTACAACCCACAGTAGACTTTTTACAAATATGAAAAATCTCAGAAGACAAACCATCCGAAATATCGATCATCGATGTTGGTTTAACATTTAATTCTCTTAAAATTTTAATTACATCTTTTCGGGCTTCTGGTTTTAATTGACGCTGAAGAATGTAATCGTAGCCCTCCAGGCTAGGGCTAAAACCCGGATCTGTTTTGAAGATTTCTTTTTCTCGCTCCAATAGTTGTAAACCCATATATGCACTTCCTAAATTACCTGTAACACAAACAACATCATTCTTCTTTGCCGTATTTCTATAGGTAATTTTTTCTTTTCTAGCTTCACCAATTGCTGTAATACTAATTGCCAAACCAGTCAACGACGATGATGTATCACCACCAATTAGATCAACGTTGTATTGTTCACATGCCAGTTTAATTCCTTCATAAATTTGTTCAATATGCTCAACAGCAAATTTTTTTGATATAGCCAACGAAACGGTTATTTGTTTTGGTGTGGCATTCATTGCATAAATATCTGATAGATTTACAACTACTGCCTTATATCCTAGATGTTTTAATGGTGTATAAATTAGGTTAAAGTGAATGCCTTCAACAAGAAGGTCAGTTGTAATTATTGCACAAATATCTCCATATTCAATAACTGCTGCATCATCACCAACTCCTTTAAGCGTATTTTTATGATTAAGTTTTATACCTTTTGTAATATGATCAATTAGTCCAAACTCCCCTAATTCTGATATTTCCCTTAGTTTTTGTTTATTGTCGTCCATCTTAAAAATTGATATTTATCATGAATAAAAAAGATTAAACAATCTTGCTTTATTAGTTGTTATATTTTAAATATATTTGCACCCAATTTAGATTTAATCTATTTAAGCGTAGCGCCGGTTTTTTAGAGATTTTGCAAAGTTATGGAAAAAGATCAAGATAAAATATTAAACGAAGTAACTCAGGGAGAATATAAATATGGTTTTGTTACTGATATTGAAAATGAAACTATCCCAAAGGGCTTAAATGAAGATGTTGTTAGGCTGATTTCTCAAAAAAAGAATGAACCGGAATTTATGTTAGAGGCTAGGTTGAAAGCTTTTCGGCACTGGCAAACTTTAATAATGCCCGAATGGGCTCATTTGATTATCCCAAAAATTAATTATCAGGATATTATATATTACGCAGCACCTAAACAGAAAGCTACTTTGGAAAGCATGGATGATGTTGATCCTGAGTTAAAAGCTACTTTCGATAAATTAGGAATTCCTTTAGATGAGCAAAAACTAATGTCTGGAGTTGCAGTTGATGCAGTTATGGATAGTGTCTCGGTAAAAACTACTTTTAAAGAAAACCTGGCTGAATTGGGAATTATTTTCTGTTCGTTTAGCGAAGCAGTTCAGGAACATCCCGATCTTATTAAAAAATATATGGGATCGGTTGTACCATATACCGACAATTATTTTGCAGCGTTAAATTCAGCTGTATTTAGTGATGGTTCATTTTGTTATATTCCAAAAGGAGTAAGATGTCCAATGGAATTATCAACATATTTTAGAATTAATGCAGCTAATACAGGACAATTTGAAAGAACTTTAATTATTGCTGATGATGATGCTTATGTGAGCTATTTAGAAGGTTGTACAGCACCACAAAGAGACGAGAACCAGCTTCATGCTGCAATTGTTGAAATTGTTACACATAAAAATGCTGAAGTAAAGTATTCGACAGTACAGAACTGGTATCCGGGTGATAAAAACGGGAAAGGTGGTATTTACAATTTTGTAACTAAGCGTGGAAAATGTGCTGGTGAAAATTCAAAAATATCCTGGACTCAAGTTGAAACAGGTTCTGCGATTACCTGGAAATATCCAAGTTGTTTATTATTAGGAGATAATTCGGTTGGCGAATTTTATTCTGTTGCTGTAACTAATAATCACCAACAAGCCGATACGGGAACTAAAATGATACATATTGGTAAAAACACTAAAAGCACTATTGTATCAAAAGGAATTTCAGCAGGACTAAGTCAAAATAGTTATCGTGGTTTGGTAAAAGTAGTTAAGAATGCTACAAATGCCCGTAACTTTTCACAATGCGATAGTCTTTTATTAAGCGATAAATGCGGAGCTCACACCTTTCCATATATCGAAGTAGATAATAAAGATTCAATTGTTGAACATGAAGCTACTACATCAAAAATTGGTGAAGACCAAATTTTCTATTGTAATCAGCGTGGAATTAAAACTGAAGATGCAATTGGTTTAATTGTAAACGGATATGCAAAAGAAGTGTTAAATAAACTACCTATGGAGTTTGCTGTTGAAGCGCAAAAATTATTACAAATTAGCTTGGAAGGAAGTGTTGGATAAATAAAGTTCCAGGTTTCAAGTTAAAAGAATTAAGAATTTTAAAATATACAATATAATCATGTTAAGTATAAAAAATTTACACGCATCCATTGAAGGAAAAGAGATTCTGAAAGGAATTAATCTTGAAGTAAAAGCAGGAGAGGTTCATGCTATTATGGGCCCGAATGGTTCAGGGAAAAGTACTTTGGCATCAGTTTTGGCTGGAAGGGAACTTTTTGAAGTTACTGAAGGTAAAATAACTTATTTAGGAAATAACCTTTTTGAAATGTCTCCTGAAGAGCGTGCAAGCGAAGGAATATTCCTTGGGTTTCAGTATCCGATCGAAATTCCGGGTGTTAGTATGGTTAATTTTATGAAAACTGCAGTAAATGAACAGCGAAAACATAAAGGACTGGAACCTTTATCTTCGTCAGATTTCTTAAAACTAATGCGCGAAAAAAAGAAATTAGTTGAACTAGATGCAGATTTAGTAAGCAGGTCGGTTAATGAAGGTTTTTCAGGTGGAGAGAAAAAAAGAAATGAAATTTTCCAGATGGCGATGTTGGAACCAAAATTATCAATTCTGGATGAAACGGATTCAGGTTTGGATATTGACGCATTAAAAGTGGTTGCAAACGGAGTAAATAAATTAAAATCTCCTGATAATGCAAGTATCGTAATTACTCATTATCAAAGATTGCTTGATTATATAGTTCCCGACTTTGTTCATGTTTTATATAATGGCAAAATAATTAAATCCGGGGGAAAAGAACTGGCTCTTGAGCTTGAAGAAAAGGGATATGACTGGCTGAAGAAAGGTGTTGAATAATAGAGTATAAAGAACAGTAATCGGATTTTTAAAAGCAATGTTATGAGCTTAGAAACAATTAAAACAGATACTAAAGGACGTTTCGTTGAATTATACCGGGAGAATCAGGATTTAATTAAAAACGACTTGCCTGATTATATCAATGAAGTTCGTGAAAAAGCATTTGAACAATTTAAAAAGCTGGGTATTCCTGATAAAAAGAATGAGAATTATAAATATACCGATCTGAATAAGGAGTTTAATAATACTTATAAAATGTACTTATCACCTAAGAATATTGAATTTCAGGTTGATGATATTTTTAAATGTGATGTGCCGGATTTAAATACTAAAGTTATTCTTCTTTTAAATGGTTGGTATTACGATAGAGAAAATTTAATTCAAGAACTCCCGGGAGGTGTTATAATTGGAAGTTTTCAAAAAGCTGCGGAAGTATATCCTGATCTGGTAAAAAAACATTTTGCTAAATATGCCGGTTTTGAAAATGAAGGTTTGGTTGCATTAAATACAGCATTTGTAAAAGATGGCGTTTTCTTATATGTTCCTAAAGGGGTTGTAATTGAGAAACCAATTCAGATTATAAATATATTAATGGACGATGAGGAGGGATTGACTCAACATCGTAATTTATTTATTCTTGAAGAGAATAGTCAGGCTTCAATTGTTGTGTGTGATCATACATTATCAATGCCTAATTTTGTTACAAATTCAGTTTCTGAATTTTACATTGGTAAAAATGCACAATTTGATTTTTCAAGAATGCAAAATGAACATAATGGCTCAAAGCAGATTTCTCATTTATATTTCCATCAGGAAAGAGATAGCCGCGTGAGTGCAAATAATATTTCATTACACGGTGGTTTAATCAGAAATAATGTAAATGTATTATTAAACGGTGAAGGCTGTGAAAACAATACTTATGGCCTATATTTAACCGATAAAGGCCAGCATATTGATAATTATGTATTTGTTGATCATGCCAATCCTAATTGTATAAGTAATCAATTGTTTAAAGGTGTTTTGGACGATTTTGCCACAGGAGCTTTTAATGGTAAAGTATTAGTAAGGAAGGATGCGCAAAACACTCTGGCATACCAGACAAATAATAATATTTTGCTTACTGATGATGCCGATTTTAATACTAAACCACAATTGGAAATTTATGCCGATGATGTAAAATGTAGCCATGGGGCAACTGTTGGTCAGTTAGATGAGGATGCGTTATTTTATTTACGTTCTCGCGGTATTAATAAAAAGGAAGCAAAGCTTTTACTGATGTATGCATTTGCGCATGATGTAATTCATAAAATTCAAGTTCCTGCCTTACAAGAGCGAATCCAGGATTTGGTTGATAAGCGTTTACGTGGTGAATTATCGCGATGTAATAATTGTCAAATGCATTGTTGTTAAACTAAAAATCTTAAAAATTGAGTTTAGATATTCAAAAAATACGTAATGATTTTCCAATCTTAAATCAACAGGTTTATAATAAACCTTTGATTTATTTCGATAATGCTGCAACTACTCAAAAGCCGCAAGTTGTGATCGATGAAGAGCTCAAAATTTATTCTCATGAGAATAGTAATATTCATCGTGGAGTACATTATTTGAGCGAACAATTAACTCAGCGTTATGAAGATGCCCGAAAAGTAGTTCGGAAATTTATTAATGCTAAGCATGATTACGAAGTAATTTTTACAAGCGGAACAACCGAATCGATCAATACTATTGCATTTTCTTTTGGAGAAAAATACATTTCCGAAGGAGATGAGATTATCATTTCTACACTAGAACATCATGCTAACATTGTTCCGTGGCAAATGCTTTGCGAACGAAAAAAGGCAATTTTAAAAGTAATTCCGATAAATGATAAGGGAGAATTATTATTAGATGAATATCAAAAATTAATATCTCCGAAAACAAAAATTGTTGCTGTAAATCAGGTTTCAAATGCACTGGGTACAGTAAACGATGTTAAAAAGCTTATTGATATTGCTCATCAACAAAATATTCCCGTATTAATAGATGGTGCTCAAAGTATTCAGCACGGTAATGTTGATGTGCAGGAACTGGATTGTGACTTCTTTGTTTTTTCAGGTCATAAAATATATGGTCCAAATGGAATAGGAGTAATATACGGTAAAGAAAAATGGCTTAACGAAATGCCGCCGTTCATGACCGGTGGTGAGATGATTAAAAAAGTAACATTCGAAAAAACTACTTTTAACGAACTACCATTTAAATTCGAAGCAGGAACACCAAATTACGTTGGAGCAATCGGATTAGTAGCAGCCATTAATTATATTCAGGATATTGGATTAGAAAATATTGCTGTATATGAAAAAGAATTACTGGATTATGCTACCAAAAAACTGGAATCAATCGATGGTCTGAGAATTATTGGAACAGCTCAAAAAAAAGTAAGTGTAATCTCTTTCGTTCTTAATAATATTCACCATTATGATGCAGGTATGGTAATTGATAAAATGGGAATTGCTGTTCGTACTGGTCATCATTGTGCAGAACCATTGATGGACCGATTTAATATTGAAGGAACAATTCGTGCATCATTTTCATTTTATAATACAAAAGAAGAAATTGACAAATTATACGAAGCCCTGTTGACTGTTAAGCAGATGTTTAGCTAAATTGCAATAAGAAATATCAAAATGACATTAAACGAACAACAAGACGAAATTATTGAAGAGTTTTCAGTATTTGATGATTGGATGGATAAGTACAATTACTTAATTGAGCTTAGTAAAGACCTTTCGGTTATTGATCCTAAATATAAAACGCAAGAATATTTAATTGAAGGTTGCCAGTCGAAAGTTTGGCTTTTTGCCGAAATGGACGGTGATGTTGTAAAATTTTCTGCTGATAGTGATGCAATTATTACAAAAGGTATTGCGGCTCTGTTGGTTCGGGTTTTAAGTGGGCAAAAACCTGCTGATATCCTGAATAATGAATTATATTTTATTGATAAGATTGGATTACAACAAAACTTATCGCCTACGCGATCGAATGGTCTGTTGGCAATGGTTAAACAAATGAAATTGTATGCTATGGCATATAATGCATCCCGATAACTATCGGGAAGGAAATTAAAGAGATTGATTATGGAACAAAATGATTTTATGGCTTTAGAAGCCGAAATTGTAAAAACACTTAAATCGATATTCGATCCTGAGATTCCTGTAAATATATACGACCTTGGGCTTATTTATGCCATTGATGTGGATGATGATAAAAAGGTTGAAATAAAAATGACTTTAACAGCTCCAAACTGTCCAATGGCAGATCAGCTTCTTGATGAAGTGAATGAAAAAACCAATGCCATCGAAGGGGTAAAAGAAGCAAAAATTAATTTGGTTTTTGATCCACCCTGGGATAAAAGCCTGATGAGCGAAGAAGCGCTTCTTGATCTGGGGTTACTTTAGTATCTATTAGCTTTCTACTTTTTCCAATTTTTCTTTATATTTGATACAGGTTTCTGATTGCTAGTTGCTTATTTCTAGTTTATTCTTAGTGCAACTTAGTGTTCTTCGAGACTTAGTGGTAAAATAAATATGAATACGAGCATTTCAAATACGGCGAGAATTAAACAAAAAGCACTTGAGCTTGGCTTTTCTACTGTTGGAATTTCTAGAGCTGACTTCTTAGCAAAGGAATCGAATTTATTGAAAGAATGGTTGGATAATGGTTTTCATGGCGAGATGCAATACATGGAAAATAATTTTGAAAAACGGACAGATCCAGGAAAATTAGTTAAGGGAGCAAAATCTGTTATTTCAGTTTTGCTTAATTATTACCCGGAAAAACTTCAAAAAGATAATACATACAAAATTTCTAAATACGCGTATGGTAAGGATTATCATTTTGTTGTAAAAGAAAAATTGCACGATTTATTAGAGTTTATTCAAACTGAAATTGGAGATGTAAATGGTCGTGCTTTTGTGGATTCGGCACCCGTAATGGATAAGGTTTGGGCTGCAAAATCAGGTTTGGGTTGGATTGGGAAAAATACGAATTTAATATCAAAGGAATTCGGTTCGTTTGTTTTTATTGGCGAATTAATTATTGATTTAGAATTAGATTATGACCATCCCGATAGCTCCCGTCCCGATAAATATCGGGATTCGGGACGGAACATAAAAGATTATTGCGGAACCTGCACTAAATGTATTGATGCTTGCCCTACGAATGCTTTAACTCCTTTTCAACTCGATGCCCGAAAATGTATTTCTTATTTAACTATTGAAAAAAAAGGAGTTTTACCCGAAGAAATGAAAGGTAAATGGAAAGACTGGATTTTTGGTTGCGATATTTGCCAGGATGTTTGTCCCTGGAACTCGAAGATGAAACCTCATAACCAACAAGCTTTTAATATTTCAGATGAGCTAAAAACCTTTACGAAAGAAGATTGGCAAAATTTGAATAAACCTACTTTTAAAAAGTTTTTTAAAAACTCTCCTGTAGAACGCACAAAATTTGAAGGACTTAGAAGAAATATTGAATTTTTAACTTGATTTTTCCAAAATTAAAATATCTTGAAAATCTAAAGAATCTGATTTTGATCTCCCAGACCAATAGCCTACATGTTCAGACTTTATTTTAAGTCTGGAGTTATTCAAAGTACTTTGCAAATAGTCATATTTATAAGCCACGTTTGCTTCTGGCACTTTTTCATTCATCAAACTATAGTTTCCTTTATCAAATGAAAATTTAAAATCCGTATTATATTTTAAATGTTTTTCAGATTCTTTGTTTAAAAGAAAAAATGTGGCAAAGCATGTTCCTGAATTTTTTAATACTCTATTAATTTCTTTAAGATAATTTTCAACATCAGATGGAAGCATATGAGTAAAAACTGATATTAGAAATATAAAGTCAAAATAATTATCTTTATATGGGAATTTTATTTGTGATGCATCCTGATTTGTACTTAGGTTATATAAACTATTCTTAAGGTTTATATACTTAAAGTTGAAATTTGGGAATTTTGATGTTATTTTTCTTTGACACCATTTAATTCCTTTTTTTACAATGTCAAAGCCTTCGTATTCTCCTTCATCTGATAAGTATTTTGTTAAGGGTATTGCCATTCTTCCTATGCCGCTGCCGATATCTAGCACACTGTGATCTGGTTTTAAATTTCCCAAATCAATAAAATATTTTAAGAAATTTTCTCCCTGTTTTATAAAATCCCCTGATCCGGTAAATATCATTCCTTTAGGAGGCAGGAGTTCTTTTTTATTAAATCGAAAACTATTAACCATATCCGTAGGAAAATAGAAAATTCTTCGGACACCTAACCTTAAATTAGGAGACAAGAAATAATATATTTTTCTTAAACTTATAAACATGCTCTTTTAGACTTAAATTTTAACTACTATGCAAAAGTATGAATTAATAAAGAAAATTAATATTTTATGTTTTCTATAGTTAATTATAATAAAATGCTTTTCCTTTGTTATAAACAAGCTTTGTTTTATAGCTTTAAATTAAAAATTCATTAAACTATTTACAGATGAAAAAGATTATTAGTATTTTATTTATTAGTGTATTTATTTTTGCAAATACAAATGCCCAGGAAAGTAAGGGTAAGTATGCCATTGATTTTAATTTTGATCCGGCTGCTATATTTGATGCCGGTGCAGGCTCAATGTTTCAAATGCCTCTTATTAAAGGTCGTTATTTTATTTCCTCAGACCTTGCTATTCGTGCTGGTATTGGATTAGGTTTTGGTGGCGATAAAACATACACCAATATCGATCCGGCAGTTGATGATTATATAAAAAATACAAGTTTTTATCTTTCCATCGCTCCGGGAATTGAAAAACATTTTGGAAGCGATAAGTTTCTGGTATATGTAGGAGGAGAAATACCATTTTCAACATACTCAAGCAAAAGAGAAACAAAAGTTGGTGCTACAACAACAGAATCTGAAAATCTTGGTGGAGGATATATAGGTGTTGGATTTAATATTGTAACCGGATTTGATTATTATGTTTTCGATAATTTTTATGTAGGTGCTGAGTTTGCCCCCGGGTTTTCCTATTATAAAAATAAGGAAGTTACTGTTGATGGGACAATTACTCAAAGAGAATCAACCGACTATGATTTTGGTTTAACAGCTACTTCCGGAATACGTATTGGAGTAAGATTCTAAAACTATTAATCTGTTATATTTAACAATAAGGTGCGGAACATGTCTTGTTAGTTAGGCATTTTGTCCGCGCCTTTTCTTGTAATTACAACCAGATAAACTGTGAGTTATGCATCTCTTATTGTAATCACAATATTCCTTTTATTTCTTGGTCCATCAAATTCGCAAAAGAAAATATTTTGCCAGGTCGATAATCCCATTTTACCATTAATAATTGGAATAGTCTCACTTGGACCCACAATACCTGCTTTTAAATGTGCGTCACCATTATTATCTTGTGCATCGTGTTCCCAAACTCCTGATGGTATTAGTTTTTTTAAAAGATTTACTACATCATTTTGTACAGATTGATCCCAATTTTCTTGTATCATAATAGCAGAAGTAGCTCCCTGGGCATATACATTAATTATTCCGGTTTTAATTTTACTTAGCGAAATAATTTGCTCAACCTGATTTGTAATGTCATATAAGCCGTTATGCTTATCCGTTGATATTTGTATGATTTCTTGCATAATATCTTTAAATTTGAGTTTTTAGATAATATAAAATTACGAATAATATGAATTATAAATCAACAGTTTATGCATCATTCGATGGAATAAAACTTTCGGGATATATATGGGAACCTAAAGAAACATCTAAAGCAGTAATTAATTTAGTTCACGGATTTGGCGAATATAGTGAGCGATACGATTATTGGGCTAAACGGTTTAATGAAAAAGGATTTGTGGTTCATGCAATTGATTATCGCGGACATGGAAAATCAGATGGCAGAAGAGGACATATTAGCCAATTTGATGATTTTATAAATGATATTGATGTTCTGGTTAAGGAATCCAAAAAACTTTATCCTGATTTACCTCAGTTTATATACGGACATAGCCTGGGAGGAAATATTGTAACGAACTATATTTTAAAAAGAGAAAATAATTTTAAAGGAGCCGTAATTTCTTCTCCATGGTATAAACTTTCGTTTGATCCATCAGCCATAATGCTTTTTTTCGCGAGAATAATGAAAAAAGTTTATCCTAAGTTTACGCAAAACTCAAAATTAGATGTAAAAGCATTAACTCACAATAAGAAAATTGTTGATGCTTATATAGCAGATCCATTAGTTCATGAAAAAATCTCTGCAAAAATGTTTTACGAAATTTACAATGCAGGACATTGGGTGCTTGAAAATACTGGTAAAATTAGTTTCCCTGTTTTAATTCAGCATGGTAACGATGATAAGATAACATCATATAAAGCAAGTAAAGAATTCGTCGAAAAAGCAAAAATAATTAATAAAGATATTACTTATAAAGAGTGGGATGGAATGTATCATGAGCTGCATAATGAGATTGAAAAAGATAAGGTTTTTGAGTTTGTAGCTGATTGGATAATGAAAAAACTATAAACAAAAAGTTATTAGTCATTAGCCATTAGCTTTTAGCGATTGGTATTGGTATAAACTTGAACTATAATAAAATGAAGAATTTTAAAAGATTAAAAATTTAGCAAAAAGGAATTGAGATTGCATTAGGTTCTTCATTTGAAGTAGAAACTCAAGCAATTATAATCGAAAATTTAAATTTGGTTAAATTAAGGAAAAATTAATTCTTCTGATAAAGATGTTAGATGAAGAGCAAATGATGATTTATGGATTAATGAACAAGCTAAAGGCTAAAAGCTAATAGCTATTTAACAATGAAAAACTTTCGTACCATAATTGAAGCCGAACCATCTAAAAACAAAATAAACTACCACACATCGGTTTTGTTTTTAGGCTCATGTTTTACCGAGAATATTGGTGATAAAATGGATGAACTCAAGTTTCCGGTTTTAATAAATCCTTTTGGTGTTTTATACAATCCTGTTTCTGTTCGCAATGGTCTGGAAATTTTAATCGATCAAAAACTGTTTACAGAATCTGATCTCAATTTTTTCAACGAGCAATGGTTTAGTTTTTATCACGATACGGAGTTTTCAGCTACTGATCAGAAAAAAAGTTTAAATAAAATCAATACATCTATTGAATTAGCTGCAAAACAATTAAAGAATGCCAAATATCTGGTCATTACTTTTGGAACAGCCTGGGTTTATAAATATTTGGAATCAGGCAATGTAGTTTCTAATTGCCATAAGATTCCGGCAAAGAAATTCGATAGATTTAAATTAGGAGTTGAAGATATATTTGTGGAATGGGCTAATCTTATAAATCGGTTAAACGAATTAAATAAAAAGTTAAAAATTATTTTCACTGTAAGCCCTGTACGACATTGGAAAGATGGAGCAGTTCAAAATCAGTTAAGTAAATCAACTTTGATTTTAGCTATCAATCAATTGAAAAATAAATTTGACAACATAGAATATTTCCCTGCTTATGAAATTATGATGGACGACTTACGCGATTATCGTTTTTATGCCGATGATATGTTACATCCATCAAATATGGCAATTGAATATATTTGGGAACAATTTTCTCAAACCTACTTTGAAAAAGAAACAACAGATATTATTAAAGAAATTGATAAAATCATTCTTGCAAGAAATCATCGTCCCTTAAATCCGGATACAGAAAATCACAAGAAATTTTTGAAAAAGCAGGTTGAAATAATTAAAAAAATTTCAAAAAAGTTTCCTTTTATTAATTTAAAAGATGAATTGGATTATTTTACTTAATCTAAATGTCAATATATTCTAAACAAATTCTAATTCCAGATAGAAGTAATTTCTGTAACAGGATCACCTTTGGTCATTGATTTAGTTATACTTGACTTTACTCCTTTACAGTTTGTTATTTCAAGAGCATGCTCAATCCAGCCCGCAATACGATATTCAATGGCAGGATCAGGATTCGGGAATTTAGTTATATGTAAAATCACACCTTTGTCATGAGATTCTTTTACAATAATCTCTGAAGGGTTGTAATATGATCTAATAATACGGCTGGCTCTCTGCATAATATAAGATGGTGATGCAATTCGTACAAAAATCTTATAAACACCTTTTAATCCTGTTTCAGCACTATATCTTCCGGCTTCAAAGGCAGCTTTTTCTATGTCGTTTTTATAAAATAATTTTGCAATAGCTTTTGTTGGTTCAACAGCAGCTTCTTTCATCGGATACCAGTTATTTGCAAATATTCCACCTGTCATTATATTTTGAGATGATTCAGGGAGTGATTGAATCCAATCGTTAAACTGAGCATTATGTTTTTTCTCAACGAAGTCTTTTATCGACTTTACTGCGGTACCTTTAACTTCCATGGTAATTTTTTAGTTTATTTATTTATGAAATTAATATTTCTTTTTATTAAAAAAAATAAATTTTTATGATTTATAAAAAAATAAAAGCCCTAAGGTATAATCTCAGGACTTTTTATTATAAAATTTAATTTCTAATTAATCTCGTGTATCATAATTAAAGAACTGACTTTCT
>JAIORB010000080.1 GCA_021108325.1 Bacteroidales bacterium
GCTGCCGAAAAAATTCATCAAGAAAAATTAATATGTACCTAACTACTGACCTCTATAAAATTTTTATACTCAAAAAAATGCTTTATTTTCGCAACAAAATTTGAATATTAATTAAATCTCAAAATAACTTATGAAATTTTTTATCGATACAGCAAACTTAGATCAAATAAGAGAAGCACAAGATTTGGGTGTTCTTGATGGTGTAACAACTAATCCTTCATTAATGGCAAAAGAAGGAATTAATGGAGAAGAAAATATCATCAATCATTATAAGACGATATGTGAAATTGTAGATGGTGATGTTAGTGCCGAAGTTATTTCTACCGATTTCGAAGGAATGATTAAAGAAGGTGAAAAATTAGCTGCTTTACACCCACAAATTGTAGTGAAAATACCTATGATAAAAGAAGGGATTAAAGCTATTAAATATCTTACAGAAAAAGGTATCAGGACAAATTGTACATTGGTATTTTCAGTAGGACAAGCTTTATTAGCAGCAAAAGCCGGAGCTACTTATGTATCTCCATTCATTGGCAGGTTAGATGACATTTCTACTGATGGCGTTGAATTGATTGCTCAAATAGTAGAAATGTATAGCTATTATGGATTTGAAACTGAAGTGCTTGCTGCTTCGATTCGTCATACAATGCATATAATTCAGTGTATGGAAGCTGGCGCTGATGTGTCCACTTGTCCGCTGAATGCTATTTTAGGATTATTAAAGCATCCTTTAACTGATATAGGTTTGGCAAAATTCCTTGCTGATTATAAAAAAGTAAACGGATAAAATATCAAATAAACTAGTTGAAAAGGTTACCTATTTGGCAGCCTTTTTTTATTTTATATTTTAATCTTATGTTTTTAAAATAAGTATATAGTATCATGTATTAAGTATCAAGAATAATTATTATATGATTATCAGATTGATTTCCAATAATTTAAAAGAAGGTGCTAAGCGGCTATGTTTTATAGGCTTTTCAGTAATTTTTATAAAGATATCCAATTTATAAATAAATCCGCTAAGCACCTGATATTCAGGGGTAATAACAATTTGCAAAATATGGATTAGGCATATAATCCGATAGTCATAAATTATTATATAGAATTTTTTATCTTGATACTTGATACTAAATTCTTTTTACTTTTTGTTTAAACGGAGCTATACTTCTTTAAAACTCATAAATAAAGTTGGTATTATATCGAATCAAGTAAATTTAAAAACAATAGTTTATTACATTTGCATCTGATTTTTGAATAAAGAAAATAATGTTATTACAAATTCATCCTGATAATCCTAACCCTCGTGAGATTTCAATGGCTATTGAAGCCTTGCAGAATAATGGATTAATTATTTATCCTACAGATACCGTTTATGGATTAGCCTGGGATATTAATAGTCCTAAAGCATTTGATAAAATTGTTAGGATTAAAGGGAAAAATGCATTAAAAGAAAATTTTTCGCTGGTTTGTGATGATATTAGCCAGGTATCACAATTTACACTACATATAAACAATCCAACATTTAAACTTTTAAAACACAATTTGCCCGGACCGTTTACTTTTATTTTAAATGCGAATAATAATGTTCCCCGATTTTATAAATCAAAGAAAAAAACTGTTGGGGTTCGGATTCCTGATAATAATATAGCAATTGAAATTGTAAGCAAATTAGGGCATCCGATTATGACAACTTCTTTACATGATGAGGATGAAGTTTTGGATTATATGACTGATCCGGAGTTGATTCACGAGAAGTATGAGCATTTAGTTGATTATGTTATTGATGGAGGGTATGGTAACAACGAGGCTTCGACAATTGTTGACTGCACAGGGGAAAGCTTTGAAATTCTACGCCAGGGGATAGGAGAGTTGGTTTTATAGTTTAAAGTTTATAGTTCAAAGTTCAAAGTTGTCAATGCCTAAATAAGGTTGACCATTTTTACTTTCTTAAATACTCTCTTTTAACCTCAATCGCTTCTCCAGTTTTATCCAGTTATATAAACCATAAATTGCATTTACTAAAAATGCTACCCACATTACCAAAACAGCAACATCATTTCCGCCGTTAATCATAACAGTACACCACATTATTATAGATACAATATCAACCAAAATCCATAATACCCATTGTTCTACAAACACGAATACCATTAAAATCATCGCAATAACAGACATTACTGTTGAAGATGAATCAATAAATGGTAAATTTCCACCTAAATGTTTTAGAACAAAACCATACAAGATAGTTACCACAACTATTACTATAAACCAAAGTAATCTTTGTTTATTAGTCATATATACAACTTTAACATCATCTTTTTTCTTTGAAACCCTCTTCTTCCTCCATAAATAAATACCAACAAATTGCATTGGGAAAAAGTATAACATATTGAGCATAACTTCTCCATAATAATGTTGACTAAAAGCAACATATGCATACGCTGTAACAGTAACAATGCCAAAATAATAATTTGCGATCTTACCTTTTGCAATAAGTACTACACACCAAATGCCTGTAAGTGAAGCGACAACTCCAATGAAAGAATCTTTCCAATAAACGGAAAGGCCAATAATAATTGTTGAAAATAGCAATAGCCATACTTTTTCATACAAATCCCAATCTGAGAAATACTTTTTAATCAAGTTCATTTCTTTTTATTTTTTCCAAAAAGCAGGAGAGAACAGAACTAATACTGTAAATAACTCTAATCTGCCTATAAGCATTAAGAAAGACAGAAACCACTTACCAAAAACGGGAATATGTGCATAATTTTCGATCGGTCCTACAAGACCTATTCCGGGTCCAATGTTTCCTAATGTAGCTGCAACTGCACCAAGCGAAGTTTCTAGATCATAACCCAAAGCCGATATTACAATTGTACTTACAATAGATATTAGCATATAAAATACTACAAAGGCCAGTATATTTGAGATTATTTGAGGTGGAACACTTTTCCCATTTATTCGTACCGGAATTATTGCGTTCGGATGAATAATTCGTTTTAATTCCTGATAGCTGTTTTTTAGAAGTAATGTTACACGCACAATTTTTACACTACCTCCGGTAGAACCCGCCGATCCACCAAAAAACATTAAAGCAAATATCATTACAATAACAAATGGCATCCATTGCAAATAATCGGCTGTAACAAAACCCGTTGTGGTAATTATTGAAACCACCTGAAACAATGAATCACGGAACGAGTTCTCCGGATTATATCCTTCGAAATACCATAAAGCAAAGGTAATTGCTACTGTAAAAAGAATTATGAAGCCCAGGTAATATCTGAATTCTTCATTCTTAAACACTTTGCCGAATTTTAAATGTAATGCAAAGTACGATAAGGTGAAATTAGTTCCTGCCAGAAACATAAAAACAATAATTACATAATGGATAAATGGAGAATTGAAATGAGCAATACTGGCTTGTTTTGTTGAATAGCCTCCTGTTGCCATTGTTGTAAAAGAATGATTAACAGCATCGAACCAATCCATTCCGCCTAACTTAAGAAGAATTACTTCTGTCAGAGTAAATAAAATATATATTCCCCAAAGTCTTTTTGCTGTTTCTTTAATTCTTGGATGGAGTTTATCGGGTGTTGGTCCGGGAACTTCGGCAACAAATAATTGCATTCCTCCAATACCAAACATTGGTAAAATTGCAATAGATAATACAATAATCCCCATGCCACCAAGCCATTGTGTTAAACTTCTCCAGAACAACAGTCCTTGAGGCATCGCTTCAATATCATTTAAAATTGAAGCACCGGTAGTTGTAAAACCCGAAATAGTTTCAAAAAAAGCATCGGTGTATGATGGTATTGCACCACTAATAACAAAAGGGAATGCTCCAAATAATGAAAATACTACCCATACCAGACTAACAATGATATAGCCTTCTCGTTTGCCAATATTCTTTTCAGCTTTATGTGTTAACAACCTCAAGATAATCCCTACAGAAAAGCACAAAGCAGTTGTAACTAATAAAGCAACCAAATCATACTGACCATAATATAAACTAACAAGTGATGATATACCAAGAAAGAATCCTTCTATCAGAAGGAGGAAACCCATTACCTGAAGAATGATCTTTTTATTAATCATTATTGGTTAAATAAGTTATCCAGTTTTTTTACAGCAGAAGGTAAGGCAAATACAACAACTCTGTCATCAGCTTCAATTATTGAATCTCCTGTTGCTATAAATGATTTATTTCCTCTAATAATTCCACCAACTATTGCATCTTTTGGAAAATCAATATTCCTTAAACTTTCTTTTGTTATTTTAGAATCTTTTTTTGCGACGAATTCCAAAACATCTGCATCTGAACCTGTCAGGCATTTCATCGTTTCAACCTCGGCACTCATTGTAAATTTAAAGATTCTGCTTGCAGTAACCAGTTTTTTGTTTATGATAGTATCAATACCCATACTCTCGCCAAGATCAATATAATCAATATTTTCAATTTCAGCTATAGTCTTTTTTACTCCCATTTTTTTAGCCAGTAAGCAAGATAAAATATTAGTTTCGGAGTTACCTGTAACAGCAATAAAAGTATCCATATTTGATAAACCTTCCTGATTTAACAAATCAATATCTCTTCCATCTCCATTTATAACCAGTGAGTTGCTAAGAAAGTCGGCCAGCCGGGCACTTTTATTCTTATCAATCTCAATAAGTTTTATATTAAACCTGTTTTCAAGCGATTTTGCAACTCTTTTACCAATCCGGCTTCCTCCAAGAATCATTATATTCTTGATTTCAATTTTTTTCTTCCCCGAATATTTTAAAACATCCCGAATCCCGGACTTATTTGTAACAACATAAACTAAATCGTTTACTTGAAAATAGTCATTTCCACTGGGAATAATGGTTTTTCCATTTCGTGCTATAGCAACGGCTCTAAATTCAATTTGCTTGTTGTTTTTTATTACATCAATAAGTGTTTGATTAATTACAGGAGCTTTTTCATCTAGTTTTAATACATAAAGAGATAGTTTTCCGCCCGAGAAATCAACCGATTCAAATATCTCACCTTGTCCAAGTAAATTAACAACTTCGCGTGCAGCAATTCGTTCAGGGTAAATCAGGTAATCAATTCCCAGTCTGATAAAATGTGATATGTTTTCAGGTTCTATATATTCATAATTATCAACTCGTGCAATTGTTTTTTTTGCACCAAGCGTTTTTGCCATTATTGCTGCGGTAATATTTGTTTCTTCAGAGTGGGTAACCGCAATAAATAAAGCAGCTTTTTTAACTTTTGCTTCTTTTAAAATTTCGAAAGAAGTAGCAGATCCGGTAATGGTTAATAAATCAAGATTTGAATCTATGTTTTTTAAACTTTCTGCATCCGGGTCGATCACCGTTATATCGTGAAATTCGCTGCTTAACATTTTGGCTAAGTGCGTACCAACCTCACCGGCTCCGGCAACAATAATTTTCATTCTTTATTGGTTTGTTTTCTGTATTAGCTCAAATAATATTGGGCTACAAAAATAATATAAATAGCAAATTAAAATATTCTATTTTGAAATTTCTATTAATAAGATGTTTTTTTTATTAACTACTGATAATTGTAGTTAAAGATACTCTATAAATGCACCTTTATCAAGAATATTATAAAAACTTATATTGGATTTATTACACTCTTTTTCCCAATTATTAATTTTGTAAAAGGAGTTTGATGAATCAAAAATGATTTTATCAAACTTAAAATATTGTTTTAAGTCGCTAATATTAATATTGATATTTTCAGATAAGATAATATAATCAATTTCTAATTTTTGTTTAGGGAGGAAATTAACAATTGAATCATTTTTTAGTTGAACAATTCTTTTGTTCTTAAATGAAAAATAATTAATTGGTTTACATGATTGTATAAATGTAGTATTCTTTTCTCCTATTTCATATTCTTGCCATAATGGTGCAACATTATATATAATATTTTTATCATTTGCATCAATCTTTTTATTGTAAATAAAAAATGCCTTTTTCCCCTCAATAAAATTTATGGCACTTAATTTTGGAATATTATGAATTGTAAAAACCGAACTTTTGGATTTTAAATAAGTAGATGAAATATTATAAAGTATCAAACCCACCAATATCCATAGTGCATACTTAAAGAAATTAATCCTTTTAGTTATGATAAAAAACGATATTAAGAATATCAGAATCATAAGTATTATTACCTCATAACGATCAATAAGAATTTGATCAATTTTTGAATAAGGAAGTTGTTCAATGAAATTTACATTGCG
Organism: Bacteroidales bacterium; assembly: GCA_021108325.1. Taxonomy (GTDB): domain Bacteria; phylum Bacteroidota; class Bacteroidia; order Bacteroidales; family UBA12077; genus UBA12077. The sequence goes on from JAIORB010000080.1 coordinate 6,264, forward strand.
ATTAAGAAAGAAAGTTGTAAAGTTTAAAACCTTTGAAAAGTAGAGTGTTAATATATTTGAGAAAGACAAAGCAAATAGTATTATGGCACCATAAACAATGATTGTGGCAACAGGGATAATTATAATATTTGACAAAATGAAATACAATGGAAACTGATCAAAATAGTATATTGTTATTGGGAAAGTGCCAAGCTGAGCTGCAACCGCAACAGATATTAATTGCCATATATAATCAGGAATAGTGTTTTTAAAATTTAATAAGGAATATATTTTTGGCTGAAAAAACACAATACTAATAACTGCAGCGTACGATAACTGAAAACCAACATTCATAATTGAATAAGGGTTTATTATTAAGAGCACTAAAGCAGATGCCGATATTGTGTTATAAATATTGGTCTGGCGGGTAAACATTATACCAAAGCTGATAAAAGTAAACATAATAGTTGCTCGTAAAACAGAATCAGATAAGCCTGTTAAGAAAGCATAAAAGAATAAAACTATTATGATAATAATCGATTGAAGTATTTTACCATATTTATTTTTTTGCAGGAAAGATGAAAGTTTACAAAGAATAATGAATATAATTCCGACATGCAACCCAGAAACAGCCAAAATATGCATAGCTCCGCTGGCTGAAAAACTTTCTTTTAATTCAGGTGTAAGCTCACTTTTGTATCCCAGGGTAAGTGCCGATAAAACCGCAAATTCATCTCCTGATATGTTATTCCTTTGATATATGCCAAGTAATTTTTGCCTTATTTTATTAGAAAGAATTCTGACTTTTGGTCCTTTATTATGAGCAATAATATTATAATGATCTGCCTTTATATAGCACTGGTTATATATTTCCTTGTATTTCAAATATTTTTTATAATTAAAAGCATATGGATTTCCACTGTGTTTAATTTCATTCAAATAAGATTTTGCAAGAATCTGATCTCCTAAATTTAAATTGAGTGTTGAGCTATCTTTCTGAAAATAGCAAATAACCTGAGTATTATTTGTTTTGTAATTTATGGAGTCTATAACGTAATCGATTATTAAAACTGTTTTTACAGACTTTTCTTTTTCTTCGGGTTGTTCTGTTAGTGTGGCAATAAATGTGTATTCAGTATTATTAAAATAATATATGTTTTGTTGTTTAATACTGACTAATTGCATTCCGGAAAAAAATAATATTAGGGATACAAGTACTCCCCATATTTTATTTATGCTATAGTTTCGGGTTAATTTAATTATACCAAATAATAAGGCTACAAGAAATAACGAAGACAGTATATAAATAATTGAAACATTTATTAAAGGGTAGTTTATTTGAAATAAAATACCAGCTAAAAATGGAATTGCAAGTCGAAAAAAAGGTGTTTGATGTAAAAATTTCTCAAACATTTATTACTAATAACAAGGGTTTAATTAAAGGTAGTAATTTTTTATTGTTTTTTATGTATAAATATCTGATAAAAATTAAAATTTGCATCGTTAAGAATAGACTGCTGATTAAAACTAACATCTATTATCTGGTATTATTTTTTTCACCGCGAAGACGCAAAGTCGCAAAGAAAACCAAATATGCAGATAATCATTAAACCAAGTACTGAATATGCCGCTTGTATCCTTCATCCTGCCTGTTTAATATAAGTTTACTTGAAAGGATTTTACAGCACAAAAAAAAGCGGCCATGTGGCCGCCTTTTAAGTATTCAGGAATTATTCCTGATTTGCAATTAATTATTGAATCATAATTTTAGAAACTTTAAGGTTTTTACCATCATTTATTCTGAGGTAGTAAATACCACTTGCATTATTGCTAATATCAATAGTTTCTTTATAGAATCCATCCTGGTTGATTTCTTTAGTAAATACAACCTGACCCTGAATATTGATAATTTCAACATTGAAAGTTCCTGCTTTGCTTGCATTCATTTCCAAAGTAAAGTTGCCATTACTTGGGTTAGGATAGATATTCATCGAAACAATTCCGTCAGGGTTATTAATGCCAACAGCAGTAACACTATACGTTCCAGTTGCTGTTCCTGTAGCAGAGCCGTCAGAAGCAGTGATTTTATAGAACACATCAGATGAAGAAGCAGGTATTGTACCTTCAAATTCGTCCGTTGTTCCCACTTGTGTGAATGTAACTTCAGTATCTTCTGATCCTTCAGCAGCACCGTAGTATAATCCAACAGTTAAAGCATCTGCTGCAACTTCTTCATCTGTAATTGTAGCTGTAATAGTTACAGCATCTGTTGATGAAGGAGTAGTAGGATCAAGAGTAATATTATCTATTACTGGGTATGCATTTATGTCATTAACATCCCTTGGAGTGATTTTATCTCCATAATAGGTTTGTCTTGCTCCGGTAATGTTATAAACTCCTCCAATAGTAAAGGTATGCTGATAACCAAGAATGTCGTCAACCATGATTTCGTTACTATTTGTATCTGTAAAGGTCCATTCTTTATATGTTGAAGGACCATCTATACATTCAAGATTGCTTAAAGAAATTAATACCCCTTCATACTTTTCTTCTAATGCTTCTGCTACTGTTAAGCTAAGAGCATCAGGTATAGTAACTCCTGTGTTTAATCGATTAATTTCTAACACATTGATGAGTTGCGTACCATTTTGATATTCTTCTACAGTTGCAACAATTGAAATAGAATCGCCTTGATTTACAATGCTATCTGTAAAAACATATACGCCGTTCCAAGCTTTAGCAGAATCTTGCATAAAGAAACCATCATTTCCAACTCCTGTAACCACCCCGTAAGTCTTTGCTAGTGCTCCAAGATGTTGAGAGTCTCCAGACGGTACAGTAGACCATTGAATTTCATAAATTGAAAGATCGTATGCATTTTGAACGAATACTGCTACTTGCCAATCTGTATAACTTCCGTCTTGAGCTGTAACTCTATAATCAACAACATAACTAAAATCAGTTACTACACCTGATTCAGGATTTGCAGTTGCCCCTGGTGATAATGTAAATATTGGTATTAGGGCATCATCATTTGTTCCATAAGGCATATAAACATCAATAGTATGATTTATTGTATCAAGTACAACACTATCCATATTTTCGATTTCAAATGATAAAAAATCGGATTCATCATTAAGTGTTGCGGAAACAGTAACCGTTACGGTCCAATCTTTTGTGCTTTCATCTTCGGCAGTAACCGTGTAAACTACAGGACTTGTAAAGTCTTGCTCAAGACCGGAAACAGGGCTGATTTCAGCATCATCTGAAACTGTAATTGTTGGGGTTAATGCAGATGCATCTGTGCCATTAATTACGGTTATTGCAACATCACCCGTTGCTGTGGTAATTGTAGCAGGTTCTAAATCAATATCATTTCCGAAAGTAAATGTTAATATTTCAGCCTCAGAACTTAAGCTAGTTGAATGAGACCCAAGGTCGTCAAAATAATTTGCGTCATGAACTTCCCATTCAGAGTCATCTGCATTTGTTCCAGAAGAAGTTGTCCAATCTATATTACCTTCTATGATACCAGGCTTTCTTATTAAAGTATGATTAGCAGTAGCACCTGTAATACCGGCAACATCAAAATCGTTTCCATCTGGATTATTTGGATTTCCAATAATATCAATAAGTGTAGTATCGGAACCTGCAATTTTAAATAATCCGCGAGCATCATTTCCTGTTACTGTAGCAGCATATTCAGCTGACCAGTCCGCAACATCTTGAAGTGCTGCATCAGCGCCATCATCAACAATTACGTAAACATCTTTCGCAGCAATAGTTGCACCATCAGGGAATATATATAAATATTCCCAACCTGTTGCGTCATTTGCTGATCCTCTTAAAACATAATTAGATAGATCAACTTCAGCATCTGTTGGATTATAAATTTCAAGAGCTTTATTGTTACCTCCATCTCCTTCAATATATTCTGAGAAGAACAGACCTCCTTCAGGGCCAATTGAGAAAACAATAGAGTAAGTAAGCTCAGTTGTACCATCTTCAGCAGTAACAACAACTGTAGCTGTACGTTCTGCTTCTGTTCCGTCAAGATTTGTAGCTTGTGTAACAACTGCATTTGCATCAGGATCATTTTCCGTTGCGGCAACTGTTGGTACAACGGTAGTTCCATAAGGAACTTCAACATTATAAGTATATATTGTAGCGCTGAAACCATCAACAGTTTCACCATCAACAGTCAAATCACTCAATGTTGCATCGTTGTTTGCAATAGTTGTAAATGTAGCTGATTGTAATACAGACTCATTACCTGCTGCATCTTCAACAGCAGCAACAGAAACAAATACATCTTGATTATAATCGAAATCAGCCGTAGGAACAATAGTAATAACTTCTTTATTAACATCAATTGTAGCATCGAACGTAATATTAGTTCCAGCTGCATCCGTGTCTTTTAATGTGATTAACGCGTCAACATTAGTATCATCAATTGCAGATGCATCCGTATTTAAAATCGCTTCATTAAAAGTAATGAGTATGCTGGAGTTAATTACTACATCAGTTTCTGCGTCAGCAGGATCAAAGGCTGCGATTGGAGCTTCGTCATCAATTGTTGTGAACGAAGCATTTGTTATAGCAATTGCTACATCCGCATCGCTTTCTAATTCATCAGCAATTTCTACAAAATATAGTTGATTTGCTTTAAGTGTTGCATCAGGAACTACAGAAATTGAATCTTTTCCTGCATTTATAGTTGCTGTGAAAGCAACATCAGCTCCGGAACCATCAGTTTCTTTTAATGTAATCATTGCTGCAAGGTCTCCATCAACAACAGGGCTATCATCTAATTTACGAACAGCTCTGTCAAATTCTATAGCAATAGTGGTATCTCTGCCAATATCAGTTGATCCATTTGCAGGTGTAATTGTTACTATAGGAGCAGCATCGTCAACAGTAGTAAATGTTGCATTTCCAGAAGCTCCTTGATTTGCAGATGCATCTTCATACTGATCTGAAATAGCATAATAGTAATCAGTTAAACCATCAAGAGGAAGCGTATTAGGAGTAATAGTAATAATATCATTAGTTCCATTAATAGTTGCATCAAAAGGAACATTAGCTCCTCCAGCATCTGTTAATGTAAATGTAAGTAAAGCCTTGGTTGATGTATTATCAAATGTAGCTCCACCTATCGCATATATTGCTTCATCAAAACTAATAGTTATGGCAGTATTTCTCGCAACATTTGTGGCTGCATCGGCAGGATCAAATGTATAGATTGGTGCAATTTCATCAGCTATTTCGAAATTCCATGTATCTTTATCTGTTATAGAAAACTGTGCGTTATCTTGCATATCTACAATAACACCCGCAGCAATTTCAACATACAACATACTATCGTTTGGCCAATCTGTTGTATGGTTAACAGTTACGGTTGTTTCTGTAATAACAATAGCAGCATCAGCTATAGGATATGAAACAACTTCTATATCACTATTATATTGTTTTATAATAATATTTCCAGTTCCTGCTTTTACATCCTCATCAAAATCAATTTGCAGGCTTTGGGTTCTTACAACATCAGATGATTCATCAGCAGGAGTATAAGAGTTAAATACAGGACCTGTAATATCATTTATAGCGAATGGTACTTCGTTAGATATAGGATTCTGATCTGTTTGATCTAATAATCTTAGCTTGTAAGTACTGGCTTCTTCTGCATTAGCTGGAACCTGGGCAATAAGAGTTCCTGCCGCAGGATCAATATCTGTTACAAAAGGGTCCCATGAAAATCCTGCTTCGTTCCAAACTTCAAGTGTAAGAAGGTCGGTTTGGTTATAAGTTACAAAATCGACAGTAACATTTTCTTCTGTATCGAATGTTAATCCTGCAAGTGGTGATTGTAATAATATAACTGCCGAAGCATTATTTGTTCCATAAAAAGTTATATTATCAACTCCCCAACTACGATAATCCGTATAATGATACTCATAAGCAAGGTAAAAGTCTCCGGAAATTGCAGAAATATCTATACCTCCTGATGTTGTCCATGTGCTTGAACTTCCAGGTGTTGGAAATGTTAATTCGGTCCATGTTGCTGTTCCAAGATTGGTTGTATCACCGTTATAATCAGTAGAATAATATAGTTTCAAATAATTACTGCCATCATCTGATCCATATTGCCACCATAAATCGAATATTAGATGTGGATTATCAAGGAAACTATGATTTAAAACAGGAGAAATTAACCAGTCAATTTCAAGTTCACTTGAACCCCAACCATTACAATGAGCATGGTCGGTATCAAATTCCCAAAATTTTGTATCTCCTGATTCATTGTAAGTATTCCAGTGCCCAAGGTCAGCATCGAATGTTTCTAATACAAAACTTTCAGGAGTAGTAACAGAAACTTCCGGAATTGTTCCATCCAGTTTGTAATCAATGTCAATACCACTATTGGTATACGACCACATTTTAAAAGTATACTCAGTATTTTCTGTTAAGCCTGTAAAATCAACAGTTTGAATTCCGTGAGCTACTTTTTTAATAAAAGTTGTTTCTGTTTCATCTGTTCCATCAACCGGAGCAACAATACCAGTACCATCGCCAGCCTCAGCTTTTATTATATATCCATCAGGAACTTGAGTACCTGCATCTGCATCTGTCCAGGTAAGAGTTATTGATGAATTTGTTTTGTCAGATTCAGCTAAACTAGTGGCTTGATTAGTAGGTTCTCCAAGTATTACGGTGTAGCTTTGCTCTTCAGATGTTTTAGTTTCAGTAGTGTTGTATGCAACTGCAATTTCATAATAAACAGTTGTTCCACCGGTTTGAGCAGGAATGTCTGAATCTGCGTCATAAGCATTACCGCCTGTATTTGTCATGGTAATTGGGTTTGTTAAAGACCCACTTGAGGTGCCCCAATTTACTGCTACTGCATTGATTGTATTGGAATTAGCATCCACATCAGCAGTAACATTAACAGCATCAGAAGGAGTAACCGAAACAGGAGTATGTGCAATATTTGAAATTATTGGTAATGTTCCAATCCATTCTCCGGGATCAAAATCTGCAGGTGCGTCTTGAGTACCATCACCGAAACCTTGATCGTTATCTACATTCCACTCATTAGCATCCCAAGTTGTATTTCCAGTTGTAACAGTTTCTTTTCTTTCAGCTCTTCCATCTTCAAAATTTTGTGCTGTATTTGCATTGTTAGAATCTTCACCAGGTACTCCAAAGATATCAACATTTTCATCGCTAGCGTTAATTAAGTAAATTTTATCATCACCATTACTGTCTGCAGGGCCTCCTGTTCCAATGCTTTGGTCAGCAGCGAATCCATAAACAGTATTAAATTCTGTTCCATTTGGACTAATAATATAAAATCCTTTTGCGGGAATCGTCCCTGTTAAATTTACTGGAGTCTGTGGAACAGTATTATCATTAGTGTATCTGCCAATTTTCCATCCTGTACTAAAATCTACAGATGAGGAACCAGCATTGTATAATTCTACAAATCGTGCTCCAGAGTTATTGTTTGGATCTGCGAGCTCCGTAATAAATACCTGCCCAAAACTACTTTGCCAACCAGCAAAAAGAAATAAGGCTAATAAAAATTTAAAAAGTAAGTGTTTTTTCATAATAAATAAATTTAGGTTTGTATTAAGTTAATTAATTTTTCAAAAATAAGTTTTCCATTTTTTTATAAGGGAAAAGGGAGGTTAAGTTATTATTAAATTTTTGGAATCACAAGATTTTAAACTTCATTTTTATGAACAGATTGTTAATAAAAAGGCTATTAGAAACATATGATTTTAACACTCATCAAAATAGAAAAATATGCTAAAATCAATAAAAAAAGAGCTCTAATTTTCTGGTAATAAGCTGTATGCCATATACTGTAAGCTTCAAGCTACATGTAAACTGGTAAAATAATAAAATGGTGAATTGTTTCCTGACTCATGACAATTGAAATATAACAGCTAAGAGCCAATCGCTAAAAGCTATTTTAAAACCTGACAATAATCATCGGACTTCTTAATTCCTTTTTTGTATTATTGCAATCTAAAATCTCATATCTAAATACTCATGTCTAAAATCTAAAAAAAATGTTAGATACAATACTCAATCACAAATCAATACGTAAATATAAAAGTACTCCAATATCAGAAAAGGATTTACAGGAAATTCTGGAAGCGGGAACCCGTGCATCAACTACCGGTAACATGCAAATATATTCTATTATTGTTACCCGCGATGAGGAGATGAAAAAGAAACTGGCACCTACACATTTTAATCAGCCTATGGCTACCCAGGCTCCTGTTTTATTAACTTTTTGTGCCGATATTAATCGTTTTAATAAATGGTGCAAAGCTCGTAATGCAGAACCCAGGTATGATAATTTTCTTTGGTTCACTAATGCGGTTATTGATGCCATGCTTGTTGCTCAAAACTGTTGTATTGCTGCCGAAGATAAAGGTATGGGAATTTGTTACCTGGGAACAACAACTTATACTGCCGATAAAATTATTGAAATACTGGAATTACCAAAAGGTGTTATTCCAATTACTACTGTTGTTGTTGGTTATGCAGACGAAAATCCTGGATTAACCGATCGTTTACCTGTAGAGGGAGTTATACATTACGAAACTTATAAAGATTATTCGAACGAAGATATCGATCGACTTTATGCTGAAAAGGAATCTTTAGAATCTACGAAAGCTATTTTAGAAGAAAATCAAAAAGAAACATTAGCGCAGGTTTTTACAGATAATCGTTACAAGAAAGCAGATAACATTCATTTTTCAAATGTATTTTTTGATGTACTAAAGAAACAAGGATTTTTTAATCAGTAAACTACGAAAATAATATCTTATTGTCATTCCGGGCGGAGACCCGGAATCTCAAAATAGGATACATTAATAAATTCCGCATCAAGTGCGGAATGACATAAAAATATTATCCGTACATAGATCGGGATTTTTTAATCAATAAGATACATGTAACAAGCTTCATGAATTATAGCCATTCTCAAAACTAATTGTGGATGGCTTTTTTTATATAGCAATTGAATATTTTGAATACATGAAGCTAGTGTGACAATTACTAAATTCTATTACTTATTTCACGCCCTTTTTTCCTTTCTGCTGCGTTAAAATTATTAACTGTAGCTAAGGCTATGCTTGCAAATTTTGCCTTGCATAAAGAAAAAAATATCATAAAATATTAGTAACACAATTTAATAATTGCCACACTAGAGGCTAAAAGCTAAAAGCTTGTTTATGATTGGACATAACCTAAAAATTACTTGAAGATTTCAAGATACAGATATACCAAATAGTTTAATTTCAAGTTATCTGTTTATATTTGAGTTCAATCTAAAAATTAAAATAATTGCACTTTAGGTGCTTAGCGCCTGCCTGTTGCAGGCAGAGATTTGTTAACAAGCTGATAATAAGATTGCTAATATTTAAGTGTTTTGTAAAGTTAGCCGCTTAGCACCTTTTAAAAATATTTTAAAATTGAAGCTTTTTAAATCAATATTATTAATTGGTGTATTTTTATTAATACATAATATAATTTATAGTCAGTCGGCTATTTATAAAACTATTTTCTATTCCGAAAAGGAGATACCATCAGATATTTTAAAATCATATAAAAATATAACGGGTGATAGTCTTTATATTATAAGTCAATTAGACTTACTATTAAATGATTTTTACTCGAATGGTTATCTTGCAGCTGGTATTGACAGTATTAAGTTTGATACATCATTAATTAATACATATTTACATATTGGAGATAAATATTATTGGAGTAAGCTGGATTTTTCAAACCTGGAGTTTGAATTAAAGGAAGAACTTAATCTAAAAAAGAAAAAATTTGATATTGTTAATTTAAGTGAGTTTCAGAATCTTAAAAATGAAATATTGTCTTTTTATGAAAATTCAGGTTACCCTTTTGCTAGTGTAAGTACAGATCCTTTTGAAATAGACGACTCGGTGTTTAAGGCTACCTTGGTAGTTAATAAAGGAGATTTTTATGTTATAGATAGCTTGATAATAAAAGGTGAAGCAAAAATATCATCGAATTATTTAAAAAGAACATTGCAAATTGAACATGGTATACCTTTTAATCAGAAAAGAATTAATGGGATAGATAAAAAGATAAATGATTTGAGGTTTTTATCGGAAATAAAACCTGCCGAAATTGAATTCAGAGATGAAAGTGTTGACTTATACCTTTATTTGCAAAACAAAAAGGCGAATATGTTCAATGGTATAATAGGATTTTTACCTGAGAATGAGGAAACAGGGAAACTGTTAATCACCGGAGAATTAAATTTGGGTCTTATAAATTCGTTTGGCAGGGGCGAGGAGATATTCCTGAACTGGGAAAAAATGGAATCGTCAACACAAAAACTTGATATTGGATTCATGTATCCATACTTATTCAGAACAAACCTTGGACTGGATTCTGATTTTGGTTTGTATAAAAAAGATTCCACATATTTATCTTTGAATGCCGGACTTGGTTTACGATTGTTTTTAAGTTATGATGATTATATAAAAGGGTATTATCGTTATAAGAGTTCTGTACGAATTGGTGATGATGAAAATATAAATTCGTCAATGAATTATGCTGATGTTAAATCTAATCTTTTTGGGGCTTCGTATAATTTGTCTGAATTAGATTACCGGTATAATCCACGAAAGGGTATTGAATTGAATTTATTTGCCGGTACCGGTTTTAAAAATATTATTGATGCAAAAAATATTATCGATAGCTTAGACCTGAATACAGATAATAAAACACTGGAAGTTGAAGCAGGCCTTGATCTGGATATCTATTTTCCGATTTATAATAATTTTGTTTTTCATTTTGGGAATACAAGCAGGTATTTAGATCAATTTGCTGATAATGATAAAGAACCTATATTTTTTGAAAATGAACTTTACCGTTTTGGGGGAGCCGGTTCGTTACGCGGATTCGACGAAAGTATATTTCTTGCTTCTGTTTACTCATTACAGAATATAGAAATAAAATATTTATTCGAGCAAAACTCTGCTTTCTATGTTTTTTGGAATGGTGCTTATTATTATAAAAATGTAGTACAAAATATTACAGAAGATTTTCCCTGGGGATTCGGAATCGGTCTTGATTTTGAAACTAAAGCCGGAATATTTTCATTGAGTTATGCCTTAGGTAAGCAATTTGATAATCCATTTGAAATACAAACAGCCAAGATTCATTTTGGGTATGTTAGCCGGTTTTAATTTCTGGTTACAGGTTTCTTGTTTCATTAATTCTCTTTTCTTTTAAGTTGACTAATTGTCTGAATTTTCATAACTTACTAAGTTTTTATGTTTAAGAAATAAAACTTTAATTAAATTTATGTTTATGAAAAAATATTTGTTATTAGCAGTTACCTGTATGTTTCTTCTAACAACAGGATGTTCTTCTTATACCTCTTTAGATGCGGACCTGGGTTATACTAAATATCTTGAAACACCCAAAGCTCTCTCAATTGATGAAAAATCTCCTGATGGTTCCATCGAATTAACATTGATAATACCCGAAAAATGCGGATGCTATATTGAAAAAGTTAATCACAGAAAAGAGATTGATGACGATGTTCCATATCAGTGTATTGGTTTTCCTTTATATACTAATGATCCGGGTAAAGAAATAAAGCAAAAAGTAAAGGATGATGATGTAAAGGCGTCAGTATATTATGTATTCGAATCATATGGTAAAGTAGCAAAAACATGCATGGAAAAGCAGTTGGGAGCTTATTTTAATCAGGTTGAAATTAATCTTGAATCGACTGGTCAAATAGCGCCTTCACAAGCTTCTTCTGTTATTAGTTATTATAGTCCATGGGGATTTTCTGATCATTATATATTTGTAAAACTTATTGCCAAATCGAACGATGGGGAAATTATTGAAGTAAATGGAAAAGCAGCAGATGAATTTGGAAATGCGCATGCAATATGGTATTTCCCTGTGAGCATTCTAACCTTCCCGGTTGGTTGGGTAATTTCAATGATAATTCTTGAAAATAATCGTAATGCATTAGTAAGTAAAACGATTGCTCACGCGATTGATATTGCTGCTGCAGAATTAAGTAAAAAGCTTGCCGAATCTATGGCGCAAAATCCAGAACAAATGTATGAAGTATATGTAATGTTGGAATAAAGTACAGTGGACATTCTTGTCCGCTGAAAAAAACACCAAGTCTTTTCAACAGGCAGGCCTGTCTGCCCTGACTGTTGTCAGGCAGGCGATAGGTAGAAATGCCTGTTGTGCCGGATGCATTGCGTCTCTACTGCATTATGTATCTATTCTGTCACTTTATAAATTGAATTTGCCTGTGAAGTGGCGGTAATAATTATATCATTTATACAAACATGTTCGGGGCGTGTTACTACGTATAAAATTGCATCGGCAATATCTTTTCCGTACAAGGGTGTAAATCCTTTATATACAGTATCCGCTTTTTCTTTATCGCCTTTGAAACGAACCAGTGAGAATTCTGTCTCAACCATTCCGGGATTAATTGCTGTTACCTTTATTTTATGTTTTAGCATGTCAATTCGCATTCCTTTGGTAATAGCATCTACAGCATGTTTTGTTCCGCAATACACATTCCCTTTTTCGTATGTTTCTTTACCAGCCGTTGATCCAATATTTATAATGTGTCCGTGTTTTTTTTCAATCATTCGGGGCGAAACTTTTCGGGTAACATAAAGTAATCCTTTAATGTTGGTGTCGATCATTCGTTCCCAGTCGTCAATAAGGCCTTCCTGAATATGATTTAATCCGACAGCAAGTCCTGCATTGTTAACCAATACATCAATATTTTGCCAGTCTTGTGGTAAACTGTCAATAGCTTTATCAACTTCATTTTTATTTCTTACATCAAAATTTAATATGTATACTTCTCCTGATGATTTTGATTTTATTTCTTTTTCAAGATCTTCCAGAAGTTCTTTCCTTCTTCCTGTAATTATTACATCAAAATTATTTTGAGAAAAAGTTATAGTAGTTGCTCTTCCTATTCCTGATGTAGCGCCGGTAATTAATGCTATTCTGTTCATAATATTTAGTTTTTTTATCTTAAAATGAATTGCTAAAATTAACTAAAATTTATTTTTAACCATATCACTGAGTTATTTGTTCATCAAAACGAAAGAAAAATAGTAATGTTCAAAATGCTGTAAGCAAAAAATTTATGTTTATTTGTAATAAGTGAAAGCCTTAAATCCCAGACTAAATCATAAGCTATACAGATTGTATTGTTATTAAAAAATTAGCTGTTTGTTAAATTATAGTTTGAGTGTTGAAATATAATTAGAATTTGTTATTTGAATTTTAGAGTTTTCTGTAAAGACTATATTATATTTGCTAAGTCTTTAACCAAAATTAATCATTATAAAGTTTTTTAAAATGGAAGTTACTGTTAAAACTGCTGAACAACTGGGATTGTTGCCTGAAGAATTTGAAAAAATAAAGGAAAATTTAGGACGTATACCAAACTTTACCGAACTGAGTATTTATTCGGTGATGTGGTCAGAACATGCTTCCTATAAAAATTCAATTACCTTGTTAAAGACTTTACCACGAACCGGAAAACAATTGCTTGTTGAAGCAGGTCAGGAAAATGCAGGCTTAGTTGATATTGGTGATGGATTAGCCTGTGCATTTAAAATTGAATCACATAATCACCCTTCGGCTGTTGAACCATATCAGGGAGCAGCAACTGGTGTTGGTGGAATAAACCGTGATATTTTTACAATGGGTGCTCGACCGGTAGCGCAATTAAATTCTTTACGTTTTGGTGATATTAATTTGGATCGTACAAAGTGGCATTTAAAAGGAGCTGTAAAAGGTATCGGCGATTATGGAAATGCTTTTGGCATACCTGTTTTAGGCGGAGAGTTGGCATTTGATAAATGTTATAATACCAATCCATTGATTAATGCAATGTCGGTAGGTATAATGGATAAAAATGATACTATTTCTGCTATTGCATTAGGTGCAGGGAATCCTGTTTATATAGTTGGTTCGTCAACTGGTAAAGACGGTATTCACGGTGCAACATTTGCTTCTGCCGATTTAACGGAAAATTCTGCAGATGATTTACCATCAGTTCAGGTTGGCGACCCGTTTATGGAAAAACTTTTACTGGAAGCAACTTTAGAATTGAATAAAAGTGGTGCTGTTGTTGGCATGCAGGATATGGGTGCTGCCGGTATTATTTGTTCAACCTCTGAAATGTCAGAAAAAGGTGCTCACGGAATGAAGATTAATCTTGACAAAGTTCCATTACGCCAGCAAGATATGGTTCCTTTCGAAATTTTACTTTCTGAATCACAAGAACGAATGTTGGTGGTTGTTGAAAAAGGGAAAGGAAAAATTGTAGAAAAAATCTTTGATAAATGGGATTTGAATTGTGCAATTATTGGTGAGGTAATTAAAGAGGATAAACTATACTTTTATATGCACGATGAGCTTGTTGCTGAGGTACCTGCATCTACATTAGTGTTAGGCGGTGGAGCTCCTATTTATGAGCGTGAGTATAAAGAACCTGCTTACTATAAAGAATATCAAAAATTTAATATCAATTTGGTAAAAGAACCAGAAGATTATAAAGAACCAGCTCTTAAATTATTGCAAAGCCCGAATATTGCATCTAAAAAATGGGTAATTGAACAGTATGATACAATGGTTGGTACAGGAAATATGAGCACTAATTTTCCCGCTGATGCCGGTATCTATAATATTAAAGGAACAAACAAAGCAATAGCAATGACTGTTGATTGTAATTCACGTTATGTAAAAGCAGATCCGGAAAAAGGTACTTCAATTGCAGTATCTGAGGCGGCAAGAAATATTGTTTGTTCAGGTGGTGTTCCTCTTGCAATAACTAATTGCCTGAATTTTGGTAATCCTTATAATCCTGAAGTGTACTGGCAATTTGTTCATACTATAAAAGGCATGAGTCATGCTTGTAAAAAATTCAATACTCCGGTAACAGGTGGTAATGTAAGTTTTTACAATCAAATGCAGGTTGATGGCAAAATTGAACCTGTAAATCCAACTCCGACAATTGGAATGATTGGGTTGATAGAAGATAAAAATGATCAGATGAGTATTGCTTTTAAAAACAAGGGCGATATGATTTATTTAATTGGCAAATCAAGGAACGATATTAATTCATCAGAATATTTGAACTACATCCACGAAATTGAAGAATCTCCTGTTCCTTATTTTGATCTGGAAGAAGAACATGATGTTCAGGAGGCTGTAAAAGGATTAATTAAAAAGAATCTGATTTTATCAGCACATGATGTTTCTGATGGAGGTTTGTTTGTAACCCTTGTTGAATCTGCTATGGTAAAATGTTTTGGTTTTGACGTTACACCTGATGCCGAAGTCAGGAAAGATGCATTCTTATTTGGCGAATCTCAGAGCAGGGTTGTTGTATCTGTTTCACCTTCGAACGAAGATCATTTTATTGATTATATGATCGATAAAAAAGTTCCGTTCTCGGCTCTTGGTCATGTAACAAAATCAGAATTAAGAATAGATGATAACTCGTATGGTTTTATAAACGATATCAGAAAACTATTCGACAATGCACTGGAAAAGTATCTGAAAGAAGATTAATCTGCTTATTTGTGATAACACCTTATAAAGATAATAAGTCGGGTAAAAAAGAGCAGGTAGCTCAAATGTTTAATAATATTGCCCGGCGTTACGATTTTTTAAATCATTTTCTCTCTTTAGGAATTGATAGAATTTGGAGAAAAAAAGCCATTCAATGTCTTAAATATATTTTTCCTAATCCTGTTATACTTGATGTTGCCTCTGGTACAGGTGACCTTGCAATTGCTGCCTTAAAGCTTAATCCTGAAAAAGTAATAGGAATTGATATTTCGGAAGAAATGTTAAATGTTGGGATTGAAAAAATCAGAAGAAAAGGATATCAGGATATCATAGAATTACAAAAAGGTGATTCTGAAAATATGAAATTTGATAGTGATTTTTTTGATGGTATTATTGTTGCTTTTGGAGTCAGAAATTTTGAAAACCTGAATAAAGGTTTATCAGAAATGTACCGTACTTTAAAAACAGAGGGCAAAGTTGTCGTATTAGAATTTTCAAAGCCCAAAATATTTCCTGTTAAACAGATATATAATTTCTATTTTAAAGTAGTTTTACCTTTAATAGGAAATATTATTTCAAAAGACAATTCAGCATACACTTATTTACCTGAATCTGTTAATCAATTTCCTGAGAGAAAATTATTTATTAAGGAATTAGAAAAAGTTGGTTTTAAAGATTGCACTTTTAGGTCATTAAGTTTTGGAATAGCAAGTATTTATAGTGCGGTTAAATAAAAGATATTATTTGAATAATATATGAAATTAATTATCGTTTTGTATATCTAAAATACAGATTTGAAAAAAATATTATCCATATCTTTAATTTTGATAGTCTGGCTGAAAGTTTCTGCACAAAAGGAAATAATGTTGAATTATCAGAATGTTGATCAGAAAAAGATTCATTTCGGATTTACAATAGGTTTTAATACAATGGATTTTAAGCTTACTCCGACTATGTATTCTGCAATTGGAGATAATTCGGATATTTTAATTCCTGAAATAAATGATTTGGTTCCCGGATTTCATGTTGGAATTGTATCTAACTTAAGGTTAACCGATAATTTGGATTTCAGATTTCTCCCGGGAATTGCATTAGGTCAGCGTAAAATATTATTTTATGATACTGACCAAAATGTTGATTTAGAGATGAAAATAGAATCAACTTTTATTGACTTACCACTTACTTTAAAATATAAAGCAACAAGAATAAACAATACAAGACCATATGTTATTGGAGGTATAAACGTAAGAAACGATATGGCCAGGAATAAGGAATTCAACGATGACGAAAAAATATATATAAAATTAAAGTCTTTTGATATTTATTACGAAATTGGTGTAGGTGTTGATTTTTATTTGGCGTATTTTAAATTCTCAACCGAAATAAAGTATTCCGTTGGCATGCTTAATGTAGTATCTTCAGATCCTTCTGATAGTCATCCGCAGTATGCAAACTCAATTGACAAACTGAATTCACGAATGTTTATGGTTTCCTTACATTTTGAATAAATTACGAAACATTTCTCCTGAATTCTGAACACACAATTGCAGTGGCAACAGAAATATTTAATGATTCGGAAGTTTCTCCGTCGGGTGGATAATTAGGAATAAAAAGTTTCTTGTTAATGAATGGTTCTATTTCTTTAGAAATACCATGTGATTCGCTACCCATTATTATTAATCCATTCTTATTTAAATTTTCCTGATAAATATTATTCCCCTCAAGAAAAGTTCCATAGATATTAAAGTTTTCAAGTTCGCTTAAATCCATAAAAAATTCACCAGATTCAACATAATGAATTTTTACTCTATAAATAGCACCCATTGAAGTTTGAACAACTTTTGGGTTATAAACATCGACACTCTCTTTTGAGCAAAATATATTTTTAATTCCAAACCAGTCGGCAATTCTAATAATTGTTCCAAAATTACCGGGATCGTTTATGTTTTCTAAAAAGAGACTCAGCCCTGTACAGATTTCTCCGATTTTATATTCATACACCGGCTGCTTTGCTATGGCAAAAACTTTATTAGGGGTCGTTAATAAACTTATTTTGTTCAGGTCATTTTCTGAAATTTCAATTACATCTAACTCAGGTCGTAAATACAGTCCTTGTTTGTTTTTGTTAATCCAGTCTGCAGTTGCAAAAATTTCAATTATTTGAACATTAGAATTTAGCAATTCATCAACTAATTTTTCTCCTTCAGCAAAAAAACATTGATGAATTTCTCTGTATTTCTTTTTTTTAATGGAATTTATGAATTTAATTTTATTTTTGCTGAGCATGTTTCTCTATATTGTATAAAATTCTAAATTATTGAATGTAAATATAAATAAAGCGTTGAAATTTTTCATATTATTATATAAATCAAATATAAATCGGTTAGGATCATTATTTATTTTAATCGCAATTATCTTTTCTTCATGTAGTCCTGTAAAAAAAGTTCCGGATGATGAGTTCTTACTCGACAGATATAAAATAAAAGTCAGAGAAGGCAAAGTAAAAAAAGATGAGATTAAAAATTATGTCAGGCAGAAACCAAATAAAAGAATCCTGGGTATCCGATTTCACTTATGGTTATATAATCTATCAAAGGAAGATAAAGACAAGGGGCTTAGTAACTGGTTTAAAACCATTGGCGAAGAACCTGTTATTTATGATGAATATTTATCTAATAAATCAATCGATCTATTAAAATCCTATTTTGATAATAAGGGTTATTATAATTCTACGGTAAAAGATACGGTTCAATTAAAAAGAAAAAGAGCCAGAATCCTATATAAAGTCGAAATCAATGATCCTTATAAAATAAAAAGGATAAATTATACTTGCAACGATACTGGTCTGGTTCCTGATGTTATGCCAGATACTATTAATTCCCGGATAAATAAAGGCGATAATTTTGATCTTGATTTATTAGAGGATGAAAGGCAGCGTATTGAGACTAATCTTAAAAATAAGGGTTATTATAGATTTAATAAAGATTTCATCTTTTTCCAGGCAGATAGCTTAGCAAAATCTCTTGAAGTTGATTTACTTATGAATATCCATAAGTTTCAAAAGAAAGGCCCCGGTAATACCATAATTAAAACCAGCCATAAAAAATATGTTATTAATAAAGTTTATGTATTTATCAATTTCGACCAAAAGGAAGCATTGTCTTTAGGTGAAAATTATTATAATGATCTAGATACAACTTATATTGACGGGATTTATTTTATTTCTAAAGGAATCGATAACCTAAACAAGAGAGTTGTTATACAATCAAACTTTATACAGGTAGGAAAGCAATATTCCCTTTATAATGCTAATAAAACCTACAAACATTTAAATTCTTTAAGGTTATTTAAAATAATAAATATTCAGTTTAATACCATTGATTCATTAGAGAATGATAGCCTGAATCTTGGTTATTTAGATTGTAATATACAACTCTCAAAGCATTTGCTGCAGTCATATACCATCGAACTTCAAGGAACAAATTCTTATGGTAATATTGGTGTTGGAGGGAATTTACTTTATCGGCACAGGAGTTTGTTTGGAGGAGCCGAAATTACAGATTTTAGAATTAATGGTGCTATAGAGTCAATAACTGATACTATTGCTTCTGGAAATTCTTACACAACCGAATTTGGAGGTAATATCACAGTGAGTATTCCCAAATTTATATTACCAGTATTTAAAGCCGAAAAATTCAGCAAAAAGTATAGCCCTAAGACACAGATTTTTGCAGGATATAACTTCATGGATAGAATTGATTATCGGAGGACAATTGCCAATATGTCTTATGGATATATTTGGGATGGTAATAGATTTTTGAAGCATTCGGTAAAACTTCTTGAACTGAATGCAGTAAAATTACCTTATGCTACACAAGAATTTAAAGACTATATCGACTCTACTAATTTACGAAGTAGTTATGATGATCATCTTGTTTCTGTAACTAGTTATAGTCTGGTATTTAATAATCAGGATATTAAAAAGAGAAGAGATTTTTATTTCTTTATATTAAATACCGAGATATCAGGCAATATATTGTTTGGTATTAGCGAATTAACCAATGCATCAAAAGATGAAAATGGAAGTTATACGATTTTAGGTGTGCCTTTTTCACAATATGCAAAATTTGATATAGACTTCAGGTATTATGATGTAACAACTCATTCAAATACACTGGCTTATAGATTTTTTGGTGGAATAGGAATTCCTTATGGTAATTCAGAATCACTACCTTTCGAAAAAATGTATTTTTCGGGAGGAGCAAACAGCATAAGAGCATGGAGTGTTAAAGATTTAGGTCCGGGGTCTTATACCGGAGGATCAGGAACCAGATTTCCGAATCAAACCGGTGATATAAAACTTGAAGCAAATATAGAGTACAGATTTAAATTATTTTGGGTATTGGAAGGTGCCTTATTTATTGATGCAGGAAATGTCTGGAATCTAAATTCCGACAAACTTGAAGGAGGGATGTTCCGTATGAATGAGTTTTATAAGGAATTTGCTATAGGATCCGGAGTTGGAACTCGTTTCGATTTTTCATTCCTTCTTTTCAGACTCGACTTTGGAGTAAAACTTAGAGACCCTGCTTTACCTGATGGCGAACGTTGGATTCTTGGGAATAGAAATCTTACCTGGCAAGATGATGTTATTGTAAATATAGGTATTGGATATCCTTTCTAAAATATAAAATTCTATTCAGTAGTTAAGTTGCTTATCTGTCCTTGTACAAGGACAGATAAGCATAGGGAATATTACATAGTATGGAAATGACTTATAACAACCCAATTATTGCCAATCCCCCTACTTGATGCTTTAACATGTAAGCTAAAAAAACCAGGTGATACATTTTCAAGTGGTGAACTTGAACTTTGTATTCCTTGTCCAACATCCTTACTATCTGAAAGATATTTACTATCATTACTGGTCGATTTATCTGGTCTGTTAATTGTAAAGGTTGCAGGAGCATTGGTTTCTGGATTATAGCTATTTACTGTATAATAGATATCCCGCATTTCTAATTGAGTTTTGTATCTATACCATCCAAACCAAGTCTTTTTATATCCTAGAGCCGTAATTGTTACCCTGTTTACATATTTTTCTTGTCCATTATTATAGTATATAATAAATTTAGACGACGCCTTTAGAACTAATCTTCTTTTACCGTAAGTTTTTCTTTCCTCTAATTCCGTTGGGAATGCTCCGGCTTTGTTAAGATCATAAAATGATTTGTCAAAAACTGATTCTAAACTTTTAAGATTTTTACTGTTTTTGAAATCCTCTAGTTTATAAAAAGAATTTTTTTCGTTATCAACTTTATTAATGTAATCACCTGTTGAATAATACCCTTCTGCATTACAGATAAAATGATAAATAAAGCTAGGAATAATTTCTGTTACTATACTATCCTTTAATTCAATTACATTTTTATATTTGTTTAGAACAGATTGAAGTTCTTGTTCAGTTTTTACATTTGCTAAAGCTTCGTTTGCATTTTCAACTTCGCTCAAGTAAGATGTAAAGTTGTATTTTTCTTCCCAGTTACGTCTTTCTTCAGGAGATAATGCAGTCAAAACATCTAGAGTACTTTGTAATTCTTCTACTGTATCGAAATGTAGAACTCCATTTTCAACAAATTTCGGAGATAAGCCATAAGAATCAGCCATATTGCTCTCTTCAAGTTGATCAATTGAATCTAATTCAGATTCACAAGAAAATAAGATAACGAACGAACAAAGAATTGAATAAAAAAACAATTTTTTCATAATTATAAAATTAGATTAATAAAAAAGAAATTAGATTAATAAAAAAGAAATTTAATAAAATGTGAAAATAGTATAAATTACCATAAGATATAAATTATAAGGTTTTAATTTGTTAAATTTGTGTGAGTTTAATCATTTAAATATTAAAGCATATGTCTTACAACAAAATCTTGAAATTATTAGGAGATAAGGCAGATTATCTGTTAAATCATAAGTCAAATACTATTAGTAAAGATCTATTGCATTTGCCAGGCCCAAATTATATCGATGAAATTTTTAGTCAAACCAATCGTAATCCTCAGGTTATTGGATCAATGCAGCAAATGTTTAATACAGGTCGTTTAGCTGGCACAGGATTTTTCTCAGTTCTTCCGGTTGATCAGGGAATTGAGCATACCGCTGGTGCATCTTTTGCTCCAAATCCTTTGTATTTCGATCCTGAAAATATTGTAAAGTTAGCAATTGAAGGTGGTTGTAATGCTGTGGCTTCTACATTTGGAGTATTGGCATCAGTGTCCAGAAAATATGCACATAAAATTCCTTTTATTGTAAAGTTAAACCATAATGAATTGATGACATATCCAAATAAATTTGATCAAATTATGTTTGGTACTGTTGAGGAAGCTTGGAATCTTGGAGCAAAAGCAGTAGGTGCTACAATTTATTTTGGTTCTGAGGAATCAAACCGCCAGATTGTTGAGGTTGCTGAAGTATTTGAAAGAGCTCACGAGTTAGGTATGGTAACAGTACTTTGGTGTTATACTCGTAACTCTGGTTTCAAAAAAGATGGAGTTGATTATCATACTGCAGCTGATTTAACTAGTCAGGCAAATCACTTGGGAGTAACAATTCAAGCGGATATTATCAAGCAAAAACTTCCTACATGTAATGGAGGATTTAAAGAAATAAATTTTGCAAAAACACACAATAAAGTTTATACGGAACTAACAACAGATCACCCAATCGATTTAACAAGATATCAAGTGGTTAACAATTACATGGGTCGATTTGGATTAATCAATTCAGGAGGAGCTTCTTCAGGAGCGTCAGATTTGGCCGAAGCAGTATTTACTGCTGTTGTTAATAAGAGAGCAGGAGGTATGGGATTAATTTCAGGCCGCAAGGCATTTCAACGTCCAATGAAAGAGGGTGTTGAGTTGTTAAATTCAATCCAGAATGTTTATCTTGCCAAAGAAATTGATATTGCTTAAGAGATTCAAAATTATATTTTTAGGCAGCCTCAAAGTTGGGGCTGCTTTTTTATTTCATATTATTTTGTAAATTGAGTCAATTTTAGTAAAATTGTTCGATCTTGAATGTAATAATAAATAAATATGACAAAAAAATTTAGACCAGGAGTATTATTCGGAGAAGAAGTTTCGTATCTTTTTGAATATGCCAAAGAAAAGCAATTTGCACTTCCAGCAGTTAATGTTATAGGTACGAATTCTATAAATGCAGTTTTAGAAACAGCACGTGAGATTAATTCACCTGTTATTATACAATTTTCAAATAGTGGAGCTGCTTTTGTTGCCGGTAAGGGTCTGTCAAATGAGAATCAGGCAGCTAGTATTGCTGGAGCCATATCAGGTGCCCAACACATACATAATTTAGCAAAATATTATGATGTTCCTGTTGTTCTTCATACAGATCATTGTGCTAAGAAACTTATCCCTTGGGTAGACGGATTAATTGAAGCTGGTGTTGAGTTTTATGAAAAAAACAAACAACCTCTCTTTAGTTCGCACATGTTAGATTTAAGTGAAGAACCCTTGGAAGAGAATATAGAGATTTCAGCATCTGTTTTAAAAAAAATCCATGAATTGGAAATGACTTTAGAAATAGAACTAGGTGTTACAGGTGGTGAAGAAGATGGAGTTGATAATACTAATGTTGATACTTCTAAACTATATACTCAACCAGAAGAAGTAGCATATGCTTATGAAAATTTAATGAAAATAAGCCCTAACTTTACTGTTGCAGCGTCATTTGGTAATGTTCATGGTGTTTATAAGCCTGGTAATGTTGTATTAAGCCCTATTATATTAAAAAATTCACAAGAACTGATACAAAAGAAATTTGGGACAAAAAAAAATCCAGTAAATTTTGTTTTTCATGGGGGGTCAGGTTCAGAAAAGGAAAAAATTGCTGAAGCAATTAGTTATGGAGCAATAAAAATGAATATCGATACTGATTTGCAATGGGCTTCATGGAAAGGTATTTTGGATTATTATAATGAAAAACAAGGATTTCTTCAAAGTCAAATAGGAAATCCAAACGACCCTGATGTCCCTAACAAAAAATTCTATGATCCAAGGGTTTGGTTGCGTGAAGCTGAAAAGAGTTTTATTAAAAGATTATTTGAAGCATTTAAAGATCTCAATGCTGAGAATAGAAATTAAAAATTATTTCATAATTGATATTTTTTTAGGCCGTCTTAATAAGTATTGAGACGGCTTATATTTTTCATTATTTCGCATTTTGCAAATCGATTCAATTTTTGTAAAATTGCTAATTCTTTAAAATTAAAATTATATAATATGGCAAATAGTGATTCTTCCAAAAGAGATAGCTTTACTAGTAAATTTGGAATTATTGCAGCTGCTGCTGGATCTGCAATTGGTTTAGGTAATATTTGGAAATTCCCTTACATAGCTGGTGAGAATGGTGGAGGTGCTTTCATTATTATTTATCTTGTATTTATTATTCTTATTGGCGTTCCTGTAATGATGTCAGAATTTATTATAGGAAGAAAAGCAAAACAAAATGTTTTTGGCGCCTTTAAACAATTAACTTCTCATGGATTTTGGAAAATAATTGGAATAATGGGAGTTATGGCAGCTTTCCTAATTTTATCTTTTTACGGGACAGTGGCTAGTTGGACAATAGAATATTTGATTTTAGCTTTTAAAAATAGTTTTTCAGGGAAATCTGCTGATGAATTAGCAACTATGTTTGATACGTTTAGTCAAGGTGCAATAAAACCAGTTATTTGGCAAATTTTATTTATGGTTTTAACAGCATATATAGTTATTGGGGGTATTAAAAAAGGGATAGAGAAATACACCAAAATACTTATGCCGATGTTATTGGTAATTATAATTTACCTTGATATTACAGCCATTACATTAAAAGGAGGAGTAGAAGGCTTTCGTTTTTTATTTTATCCTGATTTTTCTCTTATAACAAGTGAAAGCATAATTGATGCATTAGGCCATGCATTTTTTACATTAAGTTTAGGTATGGGTGTTCTAATTACATATGCTTCATACTTTCAAAAAGATACAAATATTACCAATACCAGTATTTCTGTGGCAGGTACAGATACAATAATTGCTTTGTTAGCAGGATTAGCTATTTTTCCAGCAGTTTTTGCTTTCAATGCAGAACCTGCAGCTGGCCCAGGTCTTGTTTTTATGACTCTGCCCAATATTTTTGAGTTGATGCCAGGTGGATATATTTTTTCAATCTTGTTTTTTTTGTTATTAGCAGTTGCTGCATTAACTTCATCAATATCAATTATGGAAGTCGTTGTTGCGTTTGTTTCTGAGGAGAAAAATATATCTAGAAAAAAAGCCACGATTTTCACAGCTATAGCAATAACTATTACTGGTATCTTGTGTACGCTTTCAATTGGGCCATTAAGTCATATTAAGATAGCAGAATATAACATATTTGACATATTTGATATTCTAGCCTCGAATATTTTATTACCACTTGGAGGAATGCTTATTTCCATATTTATTGGTTGGAAAATGAAGAAACATATCATAACTGATGAACTTTCAAATTATGGAACAATACAGCTTAAATTTGTAAAATTATTTATATTTTTAGTTCGTTATCTTGCTCCAATTGCTATATCTTTTGTTTTTGTTCATGGATTGTGGGACATTTTAATAAATTAAGCCGATTTTTATAATTAAATTTATATCACAAAAGGATATCGTGCTTGTATTTTTAAATAGTATTGTAATAAGTAATATTATTAGGAGCTACCTTAATGCTAAAGAAACGATTTAGAGAATATTTTACATTTACAAAAAAGGAGCGCAATGGTATAATTGTACTCCTTGTCATTTTAATTCTTTTAATACTGTTAAAGGTTTATCAGAATAATAAATCGTTTGGCGAAATTGTTTTAATTGATGATGATTTTCAAAAAGATATTGAAAAATTTGAGAAGTCATTAATCCCTAAAAAAGTTAGTAAAAAAAATAAGCGAATTTTTTATGCAGATCAGGTTGATACTCATAAAGAGGAGTGGTGTAAACCTGAAATGTTATTTGATTTTAATCCTAATAAGGCATCGGGAAAAAAGTTGAAAGAGCTTGGGTTTACTAAAAAGCAAATTAATACATTAATAAATTTTAGAAATAAGGGAGGGAAGTTCTATAAAAAAGAAGACCTCCTTAAAATTTACGGAATTGAAACAGAACAATACGAAATTCTTGAGCCTTATATAATTCTTGAGGAGAAAAATAATATTCAGGAAAAGAAAAAGTTTATTGATAGAAAGACAGAACCGAAGATATTTATTAAAATTAATTCCGCAACAAAAGAAAATTTGATACAATTGCATGGAATAGGCAATAGCTTTGCCGAAAGAATTATTAAATACAGAGATTTATTGGGAGGCTTTTATAAAAAAGATCAATTATTAGAAGTTTATGGAATGGATTCAACGCGTTATTTAGGATTTATTCAGGATGTGTTAATTGATACTAATTTGATTAATAAAATAAGTTTAAATGAAGCGGATTTTAAAACATTTATTCGGCATCCATATTTGAATAAATATCAAACTGAAGCTATCCTGAAATATAAAGAAGTAATGGGAAGTTTTTCAAAAATTGAACAAATCCATCAAAATAACCTTTTAACAAAAGAGGAATATTCAAAATTAGAACCATATTTAAAACTTAAATAGGAATATAATTTTGACATTTGGATAAAAATTTTGTATATTTATTTACTGAGACTTTTGCATGTTATAGTATTGATTATAAGAGTAGTAAATCTTTAAAAATAGATTAGTATTCATCGAAAATTATTTTTTTATTTTTTTTTAGTAGATAATTTTTGAAAAGTGCATTTTAAATTAATATTTTTGCGGCTCTATTTTAAAAAATAAATGAATTAATTATGATTGTAGTACCATTAAAAGAAGGTGAAAATATCGAGCGAGCTTTAAAAAAGTTCAAAAGAAAGTTTGAAAAAACTGGTGTTGTTAAAGAATTAAGGGAAAGACAAGCTTTTACTAAGCCATCAATTAAGAAAAGAGAGCAGAGGAAAAAAGCTATCTACGTTCAACAAATACAACAAAAAGAGGAATAGTTCATATAGGGTGAGTATGCTGTACCAGTTGGTATTTGATTTACTTTTAATTTTAAATTAACCCTATATGTTCAAAGATCTTTTTCTAAAATATTTACAATTCGAGAAACGTTTTTCAGTAAACACAATCAAATCATACGAAAATGATTTGAAGCAGTTTACTGATTTTATTAAAATAAATTTTAATAAAAACGAAATTCATCTCGCCGACGAGAAATTAGTTAGGGCTTGGGTTGTAAGTTTTATGGAAAAAGATTTTTCTGCTTTATCCATTAATCGAAAGATTTCTACACTAAAAACTTTTTTTAAATTTTTATTGAGAGAAGACCATGTTAAGTCCAATCCTATGGATAAAGTAATTGCCCCTAAAAAATCCAAAAAACTACCATCTTTTGTTGAGGAAAAGCAAATAAATAATCTATTAGATGATTATTCATTTGGTGATGACTTCTCAGGTATTAGAAATAAAACAATTATTGAAATGTTTTATAATACAGGGATGAGATTATCTGAATTAATAGGATTGACAAACAATAGTATTGATTTGCATAATGGCACGATTAAGGTCTTAGGTAAAAGAAATAAAGAAAGAATATTGCCTGTCCATTCACATTTTATTAAGTCAATTAAGATATATATATTATCACGAGACAAAGAATTTTCTAATCTTGCTCATGATTTTTTATTTGTTACGGATAAAGGAAACAAACTATATGAAAAGTTTGTATACCGATTAGTAAATAAATATTTAAACTTAGTTACTACAATCGAAAAAAAGAATCCGCATATTTTGCGACATACTTTTGCAACACACTTATTAAATCATGGGGCAGATCTTAATACCATTAAAGAGTTACTGGGTCATGCAAATCTAGCGGCTACTCAGATCTATACTCATAATACATTTGAGAAATTAAAAACTATTTATAAACAAGCTCACCCTAGAGCATAAAAATTTGGAGGAGTTATTATGGACATTAAAATTCATTCGATTCACTTTGATGCCGACAAAAAACTTATTGATTTTATTAACAGTAAAGTGAAAAAGCTAATCCAGTTTTATGATAATATAATTGGCGTTGAGGTTTTTTTGCGTGTGGAAAAAAACCAGGGTACTGAAAATAAATTAGCAGAAATTAGACTTGACATTCCAGGGAATGATATTTTCGCTAAGAAAAAGAGTAAAAGTTTTGAGGAATCTATTGATAATTCAATAGAGGCAATTAAGCGTCAAATTACTAAATTTAAAGAAAAACAAAGAGGTGTTTAATAATTCTATTAAAAACATGAAAATTACACTGTTTTTTTTTGTGTTTAATATAAAATATTTATACATTTGCGAACCGATTTTGGAAAATAATTTCTAAAATCGGCGTTCTTTTATTGCCGATGTAGCTCAGTTGGTCAGAGCAGCTGATTTGTAATCAGCAGGTCGGGGGTTCGAATCCCTCCATCGGCTCAATGTATTGAAATTAATGATGGGGAGATACCAAAGTGGCCAACTGGGGCAGACTGTAACTCTGCTGGCGTACGCCTTCGTAGGTTCGAATCCTGCTCTCCCCACAAAAAAGTTTTGAGTGTGAGTTGGTGAGTGAGTGTGTGAAAAAATGCACACACAAATACACACCTACTATTTGCGGGAGTAGCTCAGTTGGTAGAGCATTAGCCTTCCAAGCTAAGGGTCGCGGATTCGAGTTCCGTCTCCCGCTCAAATCCTTGCCGATGTAGCTCAGGGGTAGAGCGCTTCCTTGGTAAGGAAGAGGTCATGGGTTCAATTCCCATCATTGGCTCACAATTGAAAGTTTTTAAATTATTATTATTATAAATTATCTAATTATCTAACATTTAGAGTTATGGCTAAAGAAAAATTTGATAGGTCGAAAGCGCACGTTAATATCGGTACTATTGGACACGTTGATCATGGTAAAACAACTCTTACTGCTGCTATTACAATGGTTTTAGCTAAAAAAGGATTGTCAGAAGTAAGAGATTTTGATTCAATTGATAACGCTCCTGAAGAAAAAGAAAGAGGTATTACAATTAACTCAGCTCACGTTGAGTACACAACAGAAACACGGCATTATGCACACGTAGATTGTCCGGGTCACGCTGACTATGTTAAGAACATGGTTACTGGTGCTGCTCAAATGGATGGTGCTATCATCGTAGTTGCTGCTACTGATGGTCCTATGCCACAAACTAGAGAGCACATCTTATTAGCTCGTCAGGTAAACGTTCCTCATTTGGTTGTTTTCTTAAATAAAGTTGACTTAGTTGATGATCCTGAATTGATCGAATTAGTTGAAATGGAAATTCGCGAATTACTTAGTTTTTACGATTTTGACGGTGATAATGCTCCTGTTATTATAGGATCTGCTTTAGGTGCATTAAACGGTGAAGCAGAATGGGAAGATAAAGTAATGGAACTTATGGATGCTGTTGATAGCTACATTCCTATTCCTCCTCGTGATATGGAAAAGCCAATGTTAATGCCTGTTGAGGACGTATTCTCAATTACAGGTCGTGGTACTGTTGCTACCGGTAGAATTGAAACTGGTGTTGTTAATACAGGTGATGAATTAGCAATGATTGGTTTAGGTGCTGAAGGTCGTAAGACTGTTTGTACTGGTGTTGAAATGTTCCGTAAGATTCTTGATAGAGGTGAAGCTGGTGATAACGTAGGTTTATTGCTTCGTGGTGTTGATAAGAATGAAATCAAAAGAGGAATGGTTCTTGCTAAGCCCGGTTCAATTAAGCCTCATACTAAATTCAAAGCAGAGGTTTATATCTTGAAAAAAGAAGAAGGTGGACGACACACTCCATTCCATAATAAATACCGTCCTCAATTTTACGTTAGAACACTTGACGTAACTGGTGAAATATTCTTACCAGAAGGAACTGAGATGGTAATGCCAGGTGATAACGTAACTATTACTGTTGAGTTAATCACTCCGGTTGCTATTAATAAGGGATTACGTTTTGCTATCCGTGAAGGTGGTCGAACTGTGGGTGCTGGTCAGGTTACTGATTTAATGGACTAATAAAATATAGTATATTAAGGGTGATTCGGGATTTCGAATCTCCTTTTATATACGGGTGTAGCTCAGCTGGTAGAGCAGTGGTCTCCAAAACCAAAGGTCGTGAGTTCGATCCTTACCACCCGTGCAAAATTTGATATTGAATCATGAAAATTAAATTATACTTACAAGAAGCATTTAACGAATTAATTCACAAAGTATCCTGGCCTACTTGGCCAGATTTACAAAGCAGTGCATTAGTCGTTATGGTTGCTTCCTTAATCATTGCACTTATAATATTTGTAATGGATTATAGTTTCCAAAATTTAATGGACTTAGTTTATAGTATGTTTTATTAATTGAAGGAACGAAAAATGGCTGAAGTTGAAAAGAAATGGTATGTTCTCCGTGCTATTGGAGGGAAAGAAAAAAGAGTGAAGGAATACATAGAGAGCGAAATTTCACGACTCAATTTACAGGAGTATATTTCACAGGTATTAATTCCAACCGAAAAAGTTTACCAAATTAGGAATGGGAAAAAAATTAGTAAAGAACGAAGTTTTTTCCCTGGTTACATTCTTATTGAGGCAGTCTTGGTTGGAGAAATTGTTCATACCCTGAAAAATATACCTAATGTAATTGGTTTCCTTGAGTCGGAAGGTAATAGTCCTACGCCTATTCGTCAGTCTGAGGCTAATCGTATACTTGGTAAAGTTGATGAACTTGCCGAGAGCGATGAAGAAATCAACGTTCCATTCTATGTTGGTGAAACTGTTAAAGTAATCGATGGCCCGTTTAATAGTTTTAATGGGATTATCGAAGAAGTAAACGATGAGAAGAAAAAACTTAAGGTAATGGTTAAGATTTTCGGAAGAAAAACACCATTAGAATTAAGTTTTATGCAGGTAGAAAAAGAATAAATTATTAAGAACAAAATTAGATTATGGCTAAAGTAGTTGCTGGATTAATTAAATTACAAATTCGTGGTGGCGCCGCTAATCCATCTCCACCGGTAGGACCTGCATTAGGTGCTAAAGGTGTTAATATTATGGAGTTTTGTAAGCAGTTTAATGCACGTACACAGGATAGAGCCGGTAAGGTTATTCCTGTTATTATAACTGTTTATTCTGACAAATCATTTGATTTTGTTACAAAAACACCTCCTGTTGCTGTTCAGTTATTAGAAACGGCAAAACTTAAATCTGGATCAGCTGAGTCTAACAGAACAAAAGTTGCTTCTGTTTCATGGGATCAGGTGAAAACTATTGCAGAAGAAAAAATGCAAGATTTAAATGCCTTTACTGTTGAGTCGGCAATGAAGATGGTTGCAGGTACTGCCAGAAGTATGGGGATAACTGTAAAAGGTAAATTCCCGGGTAATTAATAATCTATAATATCTCGAAAGAAGTTATGACAAAACTTACTAAGAATAATAAAATTGCTCAGGAAAAGATCGAAATAGGTAAACATTACACTTTAGAAGAAGCAGCTGGCCTTGTTAAAGAGGTTACAACAACAAAATTTGATGCTTCTATTGATCTTAATGTGCGATTAGGAATTGACCCAAAAAAATCCAACCAAATGGTTCGGGGTGTTGTTACCTTGCCTCATGGTACTGGTAAAACATTTAAAGTTTTGGTTTTATGTACTCCCGAAAAGGAAGAAGAAGCTAAAGCTGCCGGAGCAGACTATGTTGGATTAGACGAGTATATTGAAAAGATTAAAAAAGGATGGACTGAGATTGATGTAATAATCACTATGCCTCCTGTAATGGCTAAAGTTGGACAACTAGGACGTATTCTGGGACCAAGAGGATTAATGCCAAACCCAAAAGTCGGAACTGTTACTATGGAAGTAGGAAAGGCAGTAGAAGAAGTTAAAAAGGGTAAAATCGATTTTAAAGTTGATAAATATGGTATTATTCATTCTGCTGTTGGAAAAGTATCATTCGAACCTAAGAAAATAGTTGAGAATGTTCGTGAATTTGTTGCTATGGTAAATAAATTAAAACCAGCTGCTACAAAAGGCACTTACATTGAGAGTGTATACATTTCAAGTACAATGAGTCCGGGAATTAAAATAGATACAAAATCTTTTTAAGGTCCTGTAATAAGAGTAAAAAATATTAATTATGAAACGCGAAGAGAAAGATATCATAGTTAACAACCTAGTTGATCAATTAAATGGATCGCCTCATTTTTATCTTACAGATACTAGCGAGCTAAATGCTGAAGCAACTAGCTTGTTACGAAGAAGGTGTTTTGAAAGTAAGATCAAAATGGTGGTTGTTAAGAATACCCTTCTTAAAAGAGCATTGGATAAAACAGACTACAATGTAGAAGAATTATACGATGTTTTAAAAGGGTCTACCGCTATAATGTTTACTAAAACTGGGAATACTCCAGCTAAGGTGATCAAAGAATTTCGCAAGAAATTTGAAAAACCACTTATAAAAGCAGCTTATGTTGAAGAGTCAATTTATATTGGTAATGATCAGTTAGAAAACTTAGTAAATATTAAATCTAAAGAAGAATTACTGGGAGATATTATTGGATTATTACAATCTCCAATGAAAACAGTAATTTCACAATTAAAGTCAGGGAATAATGTCTTGGCTGGTGTTTTAGAAACATTATCAGATAAAAAAGAATAAGTAAAGCAATAACTAAATTTAATTAAAAAATAAAAAGAAATGGCAGATTTAAAAGCGTTTGCAGAACAGTTGGTTAATTTAACTGTAAAAGAGGTTAATGAATTAGCAAACATATTAAAAGAAGAATATGGTATTGAACCTGCAGCTGCAGCTGTTGCAGTAGCTGGCCCTGCTGCTGGCGGAGAAGCTGGAGAAGCTGAGAAAAATGAATTTGATGTTGTCTTAAAACATCCAGGTGGAGCAAAATTACAGATCGTGAAATTAGTTAAGGAATTAACAGGCTTAGGTCTTAAAGAAGCTAAAGAAGTAGTTGACGCTGCACCTAAAGCTATTAAAGAAGGTGTGTCAAAAGAAGAAGCAGATTCACTTAAACAACAATTAGAAGAGGCAGGAGCAGAAGTTGAACTTAAATAGGATTGATCTAACATACTAACTTACTGGGTTTAGAGTCTCGTGAATGGGATTCTAGGCCTTTTTATTATCATAAGTGTTTGAGTTCAATTAATTATAAAGTCAATGGCTTCAAATATATTAAATAAAAGAATTAGTTTCGCTTCAGCAAAAAATCAGTTAGATTATCCTGATTTTCTTGAAGTACAGTTAAAGTCTTATCAAGATTTTTTTCAACAGAGTTCAACGGCTGATGAACGAAAAAAGGAAGGTTTATATCAAGTATTTAGTGATAATTTCCCTATTACAGATACTCGTAACAACTTTGTTTTAGAGTTTATTGATTATTATATCGATCCAGCCAGATATTCAATTGAAGAATGTATTGAAAGGGGATTAACATTTAGTGTACCTCTAAAAGCGAAGCTTAAACTGTATTGTACAGATCCCGAACATGAGGATTTCGATACAGTGATCCAGGATGTATATCTTGGAACAATTCCATACATGACTGAACGAGGAACTTTTGTTATCAACGGTGCCGAACGTGTTATTGTATCTCAATTACATCGTTCTCCGGGAGTATTCTTTGGTCAGAGTTTGCATGCTAATGGAACAAAATTATATTCAGCAAGAATAATTCCTTTTCGTGGTTCATGGATCGAATTTGCAACTGACATCAATAGTGTTATGTATGCATATATTGATCGTAAGAAGAAATTGCCGGTAACCACACTTTTAAGGGCAATAGGCTACGAAAGTGATAAAGATATTCTTGAAATTTTCAATTTAGCTGATGAAATAAAAGTTTCTAAGTCAGGATTGAAAAAATATGTTGGACGAAAACTTGCAGCACGTGTTCTTAAATCATGGGTTGAGGATTTCGTTGACGAAGATACAGGAGAAGTAGTTTCTATTGAAAGAAACGAAGTTATAATTGATCGTGAAACAGTTATTGAAAATGATCATGTTGATCAAATTGTAGATTCTGGTGCTAAAACCATTCTGCTTCATAAAGAAGATCAGAACTTAACTGATTTTGCAATAATCTATAATACTTTACAAAAAGATCCTTGTAACTCAGAAAAAGAAGCTGTGTTGCATATTTATAGACAATTGCGTAATTCAGAGCCACCAGACGAAGCTACGGCACGTGATGTTATCGATAAATTATTCTTCTCAGATAAAAGATATGATCTTGGTGATGTTGGACGATTCAGGTTAAATAAAAAACTTAAGCTTGAAACTCCAGTCGATACTAAGGTTCTTACTAAGGATGATATTATTCAGATCATTAAATATCTGATTGAGTTAATTAATTCAAAAACTGATGTTGATGATATTGATCACTTAAGTAATCGTAGGGTACGTACTGTAGGAGAACAATTATCAAATCAATTTGGTGTTGGTTTAGCACGTATGGCAAGAACTATTCGTGAAAGAATGAATGTTCGTGATAATGAAGTGTTTACTCCAATAGATTTGATCAATTCAAAAACATTATCATCAGTAATTAATTCATTCTTTGGTACTAATCAGCTATCACAGTTCATGGATCAAACCAATCCACTTGGAGAGATGACCCACAAGCGTCGTATGTCGGCACTGGGGCCTGGAGGTTTGTCCAGAGAAAGAGCTGGTTTCGAAGTTCGTGACGTTCACTTTACACATTATGGTAGATTATGTCCAATTGAAACACCTGAGGGTCCTAATATTGGTCTTATTTCATCATTATGTGTGTTTGCTAAAATAAATAAACTTGGGTTTATTGAAACTCCTTACCGAAAAGTTGATGATGGAAAAGTTGGTTTGACTGATGAGGCTGTAACTTATTTAAGTGCTGAAGAGGAAGAAGGAATCATAATTGCACAGGCAAATGCTCCTATTGATGAGGATGGTAAATTCATTAATCCGAAAGTAAAAACAAGATTAGATGCAGATTATCCACTTGCTACTCCTGAAGAGATTGTGTTAATGGACGTGGCACCTAATCAGATTGCATCAATAGCAGCTTCATTAATTCCTTTCTTAGAGCACGATGATGCAAACCGTGCATTAATGGGATCAAATATGATGCGCCAGGCAGTTCCTTTATTACAACCTCAAGCTCCAATTGTTGGGACAGGTTTAGAAGGACATGTTATTAGCGATTCAAGAATCCAAATTGTTGCTGAAGGTACAGGTGTGGTTGAATATGTCGATGCTAAAGAGATTGTAATTAAATACGATAGGAGTGAGGAAGAAAAATTTATTAGTTTTGATGATGATATCAAACGATACAAACTTCCAAAATTTGCTAAAACCAATCAGAATACCTGTATTAACCTAAAACCGGTTGTAAAAAAAGGGCAGGAAGTTGTTAAAGGACAAATATTAACTGAAGGTTATGGAACTGAAAAAGGTGAATTAGCCTTAGGCCGTAACCTAAAAGTTGCTTTTATGCCTTGGAAAGGTTACAACTTTGAGGATGCAATTGTAATTTCTGAAAATGTTGTTAAAGAGGATGTATTTACATCAATTCATATTGATGAATACACTCTGGAAGTTAGAGATACAAAGCGAGGTTTAGAAGAGTTAACTGCCGATATTCCAAATGTGAGCGAAGAAGCAACAAAAGATCTTGATGAAAATGGATTGATCAGAATTGGTGCTCATGTTAAACCAGGTGATATTTTAATCGGTAAAATTACTCCTAAAGGAGAATCAGATCCTTCGCCGGAAGAAAAACTTTTACGTGCAATTTTTGGTGATAAAGCAGGAGATGTTAAAGATGCTTCATTAAAAGCATCACCTTCCTTAAAAGGTATAGTTATCAATAAAAAATTGTTTTCCAGAGCAATTAAAGATAAAAAATCTAAAAATACCGATAAGGTTGAGATTGAAGCTATTGATAAAGAATTTGATTTGAAAGTAGATCAATTAACTCAAAAATTAATTGATAAACTGTTTATTCTTGTTAATGGAAAAACTTCTCAAGGTGTAAAAGATTACTATAACGTTGATATTATTCCTAAAGGAACCAAGTTCACTATTAAGATGTTACAGGATATAGATTATATGAACGTGAATTCTAATAAGTGGACTACAGATAAAGCTAAGAATGAGATCATCAAGAAGTTGTCACACAATTATATAATCAAGCGCAAAGAGCTTGATTCTAGTGTAAAACGAAAGAAGTATAACGTAACTATCGGCGATGAACTTCCAACAGGAATTATTCAAATGGCAAAAGTATATATTGCCAAAAAACGTAAGGTTACTGTTGGTGATAAAATGGCGGGTCGACATGGTAATAAAGGTATTGTTGCTAGAATTGTTCGTGTTGAAGATATGCCATTTTTAGAAGATGGAACTCCTGTTGATATTGTTCTTAATCCATTAGGTGTACCCTCAAGAATGAACCTTGGTCAGATTTATGAATCTGTTCTTGGTTGGGCAGGTAAAAAATTAGGAATTAAATTTGCTACTCCGATTTTTGACGGTGCAACATTGGAACAAATTGTAGAATATACAGATAAAGCAGGATTACCTGCTTATGGTAAAACATATTTGTATGATGGCGGAACCGGAGAGAAATTCCACCAGCCGGCAACCGTTGGTGTTATCTATATGCTTAAATTAGGACATATGGTTGAAGATAAGATGCATGCACGTTCAATTGGCCCTTATTCATTAATCACTCAGCAACCACTTGGAGGTAAAGCTCAATTTGGTGGTCAGCGTTTTGGTGAAATGGAGGTTTGGGCTCTTGAAGCATTTGGTGCGTCAAATATTCTTCAGGAAATCCTTACTGTTAAATCTGATGATGTTAATGGTAGAGCCAGAGCTTACGAAGCTATAGTTAAAGGAGAACCAATGCCAGTGCCTGGTATACCTGAATCACTTAATGTATTGTTACATGAGTTAAGAGGTTTAGGACTAAGTATGACTCTTGATTAACTAATATAAATAGGATGTTGGGAGACTCCCGGCATCCTTTACGATTTTAATATTTACTTACATATTTAATATACATCAGTATGTCATTCAGAAGAGATAATAAGGTAAAGAGTAATTTTACAAAAATCTCTATAGGTTTAGCTTCTCCGGAAGAAATACTTGAGCGTTCAAGTGGTGAAGTTTTAAAGCCTGAGACAATTAATTACAGAACTTACAAACCTGAACGCGATGGTTTATTCTGTGAAAGGATATTTGGTCCTGTTAAAGATTATGAATGTCATTGCGGTAAATACAAACGAATCAGATATAAAGGTATCGTTTGCGACCGTTGTGGAGTTGAAGTAACAGAGAAGAAGGTACGTCGCGAAAGAATGGGACATATTTCATTAGTTGTTCCGGTAGCTCATATTTGGTATTTTAAATCATTACCAAATAAAATAGGTTATCTTATAGGCCTGCCAACTAAAAAGCTTGATACAATTATTTACTACGAAAGATATGTAGTTATAAATCCGGGTATTAAAGCCGAGGATGATGTTAAGTATTTAGATTTCTTAACTGAAGAAGAATATCTTGATATATTAGAGACATTACCAAAAGAAAATCAATATTTAGATGATTCTGATCCAAATAAATTTATTGCAGATATGGGAGCACAAGCTCTTTTTAGATTGCTTGAAAGATTAGATTTGGATGAGATGTCATATTCGCTTCGTCATAAAGCAAATACTGAGACCTCTCAGCAACGTAAAAACGAAGCCTTAAAAAGATTACAAGTTGTTGAAGCGTTTAGAGCATCAAAAGGTATTAACAGACCGGAATGGATGGTGGTTAAGGTTGTTCCTGTAATTCCTCCTGAATTACGTCCTTTAGTTCCACTTGATGGTGGACGTTTTGCTACTTCTGATTTGAATGATCTTTACAGAAGAGTTATTATTAGAAATAACAGACTAAAACGATTGATAGAAATTAAAGCTCCTGAAGTAATTTTACGTAATGAAAAACGTATGTTACAAGAGGCTGTTGATTCATTATTCGATAACTCAAGAAAATCAAATTCTGTTAAAACAGATTCAAATAGAGCATTAAAATCGTTAAGTGATAGCTTAAAAGGAAAACAAGGACGATTCCGTCAAAACTTGCTTGGTAAACGTGTTGATTATTCGGCTCGTTCGGTAATTGTTGTTGGACCTGAGTTGAAATTACATGAATGTGGTTTACCAAAAGATATGGCAGCAGAGCTTTACAAACCTTTCGTTATCAGAAAACTTATTGAAAGAGGTATTGTAAAAACTGTTAAATCAGCTAAGAAAATTGTTGACAGAAAAGATCCGGTTGTTTGGGACATCCTGGAAAATATTCTTAAAGGACATCCTGTTTTACTTAACCGTGCTCCAACATTGCACCGTTTAGGTATTCAGTCATTCCAGCCTAAATTAATTGAAGGTAAAGCGATTCAATTACATCCACTTGTGTGTACAGCGTTTAATGCTGACTTTGATGGTGACCAAATGGCAGTTCACTTACCTTTGGGTAATGCTGCTATATTAGAAGCACAAATGTTAATGCTTGCTTCTCATAATATTTTAAACCCTGCTAATGGAGCTCCTATTACAGTTCCTTCACAGGATATGGTACTTGGTTTGTATTATATTACAAAACAAAGATCAGGAGTTAAGGGCGAAGGTTTAACATTTTATTCTCCTGAAGAAGTAACAATTGCATATAACGAGGGAGCTGTTGCAATGCATGCAAGTATAAAGGTTAAAACGCATGATATAGTTGAAGGAAATCCTGTAAATCACATGATTGAAACAACCGTTGGACGAGTTATATTCAATGAGTTTGTTCCAAAAGAGGTTGGTTATATTAACGAACTGTTAACAAAGAAATCATTAAGAGATATTATTGGTAATATACTTAAGAATACAGGTACTGATGTTACTTCTAAATTCCTTGATGATATTAAGAATCTTGGTTATCAAACGGCATTTAGAGGTGGATTATCGTTTAACCTTGACGATGTTATTATTCCAAAAGAAAAAGAAGTATTAGTTAAAGCTGGTTATGAACAAGTTGAAGAGGTACTGAACAATTACAATATGGGTTTCATTACTAACAACGAACGTTATAACCAGATTATCGATATATGGACACATATTAACGCCAGATTAACCCAAACTTTAATGAAGAAATTATCTACGGATAATCAAGGGTTTAATTCGGTTTATATGATGTTAGATTCTGGAGCAAGGGGATCTAAAGAACAGATTCGTCAGCTTTCAGGTATGAGGGGATTGATGGCAAAACCTCAAAAATCGGGTACTTCAGGTTCAGAAATTATTGAAAACCCTATTCTTTCTAACTTTAAAGAGGGATTATCAGTACTAGAGTATTTTATTTCCACTCACGGTGCTCGTAAAGGTTTGGCCGATACTGCATTAAAAACAGCTGATGCTGGTTATTTAACTCGTCGTTTAGTTGATGTTTCGCAAGATGTTATTATTCAGGAAGAAGATTGTGGTACACTTAGAGGCCTGATTGCAACAGCAATTAAGAAAAACGAGGAAATTGTTGAAACATTATACGAAAGAATATTAGGTCGTACTACTGTTCACGATGTATATCATCCACTTACGGGTGAATTAATAGTTGGTGCAGGAGTAGAAATTACTGAAGAGATTGGTAAAAAAATAGAAGATTCACCAATCGAACAAGTTGAAATAAGATCGGTATTAACTTGTGAATCTAAACGGGGAGTTTGTACTAAGTGTTATGGAAGAAACCTGGCAACTGGTAAGATGGTTCAAAACGGTGAAGCTGTGGGCGTTATTGCTGCACAATCAATTGGTGAACCGGGAACACAGCTTACATTGAGAACTTTCCACGTAGGGGGTACGGCATCTAATATCGCTGCTGATTCCAGTGTTATTGCAAAATATGATGGTCTTATAGAAATTGACGAGTTACGTACAGTGACGAAAGTCGAAGATGATGGTAAAAAAGTGAATATTGTTATTGGTCGTCTTGCAGAAATGCGTATAATTGATAAAAATACTGGTATTGTTCTTTCAACTCACAATATACCATATGGTTCTAAGTTGCATATAAAACACGGTAAAACAGTTAAAAAAGATACTGTAATTTGTGAATGGGATCCTTACAATGCATTAATTATTTCGGAAGCAAATGGTAAATTAGTTTTCGATAATGTAATTGAAGGTATTACATTTAAAGAGGAATCCGATGAGCAAACTGGTTTTAGAGAAAAAGTAATCATAGAAACCAGAGATAAGAAGAAAAATCCAAATGCTAAACTGGTAGGTGAAGATGGTGAAGTTATTAAAACTTACAACTTACCTGTAGGTGCTCATATGAGTATTGATGATGGACAGGAAGTTAAATCGGGAGAAATTATAGCTAAGATTCCAAGAGCTATTGGTAAATCTGGTGATATCACTGGTGGTTTACCACGTGTAACTGAATTGTTTGAAGCTAGAAATCCTTCAAACCCTGCAGTTGTATCAGAGATTGATGGAGAAGTTGCATTTGGTAAAATTAAACGTGGTAACAGAGAAATTATTATTACTTCTAAAACCGGAGAAATTAAAAAATATCTTGTTTCACTATCAAAACAAATTCTTGTTCAGGAAAACGATTACGTTAGAGCAGGTATTCCTTTGTCAGATGGAGCAATTACCCCGTCAGATATATTGGCAATTAAAGGGCCTACAAAAGTTCAGGAATATATAGTTAACGAAGTTCAGGAAGTGTATCGTTTACAGGGTGTTAAGATTAATGATAAGCACTTTGAGGTTATTGTTCGTCAGATGATGCGTAAAGTTATTATTGAAGATCCGGGAGATACTAAATTCCTTGAAAAACAAGTTGTTGATAAATGGGGGTTCATGAATGAAAACGATTGGATCTATGATAAGAAAGTTATTGCAGATCCGGGTGATTCTCAAGTTTTTAAATCTGGTCAAATTGTAACAGCAAGAAAATTACGAGATGAAAATTCAATTCTTAAGCGTAAAGATTTGAAATTAATTGAAGCAAGAGATGCTGTTCCTGCGACATCAAGTCAGGTATTACAGGGGATTACTAAATCAGCTCTTCAAACTAAAAGTTTCATGTCTGCGGCTTCGTTCCAGGAAACAACAAAAGTTTTAAATGAAGCAGCTATTAACGGAAAGGTTGATGGACTTGAAGGATTAAAAGAAAACGTTATTGTTGGACATAAAATACCTGCTGGTACAGGCTTACGTGATTATGACAAGATTATTGTTGGTTCTCGTGAAGAGTATGATAATTTAATGTCTACAAAGGATATAGATTAATTTTTAACAGGAAATCATCATGGAAGACGAAAAAAAACAAAAAAAAGGTCAAATAAACATTGATTTAAAAGAGGATATTGCACAAGGTATATATTCGAATCTGGCTGTAATTACTCATTCCAGCGCAGAATTTGTTCTTGATTTTGTTAGAGTTATGCCTGGTGTTCCTAAAGCAGAAGTTAAATCCAGAATTATTTTAACACCGGAACATGCAAAACGTTTTTTAAATGCATTGCAAGATAATGTTGAGAAATTCGAAAAAATGCATGGTCCTATTAGAAAATCCGAAGGTGGTGGTCCTATGATGCCAATGAATTTTGGCGGGCCCACTGCACAAGCTTAAGATAATTTATAATAATAATGGAAAAGGTGAATCGAGAGGTTTACCTTTTTTTATATTAAAAATATCCTCCAGATAATATAGTATATACTGAATCCGGTTAAAACAATTAAACCAATCCAGGATAGGATTTTCAACCATGTTTTAGGTTGATGTTCCAGAGGGACATTTTTACCAGTTACAACCTTAAAATTTAGGTATCCTAATATAGGTGCAGTAAGAAATGATAAAGTTGTTGCTAAATCTACTAATAAGCTCATCCCTTTTAAGAAAAATGCAATTATAAGTAAGGTTCCTAAAAGTAAAGTTCCCAGCCAAAACCAGGATAGCCAATTCCAGTTATCATCATCATTTTTCTTAAGTTTTGGAAATAGTAGTTCTGTTGCAGGTTTTAAAACTCTTGGGTAAGCATCTAAACAAGTTAAAGTAGTACTCGACATGGTTGTTAATGCTGCAATTGCAATAAGTATATAAGCCCATGTTCCCAAGTTGGAAGTAAATAAACTTATTAACTGTCCGGCAAAAGTGGTTCCGTTACTTGAAAATGTTTCACCTGAACCATACATTACCAGTGCACCTAGTGATAAAAATCCTAGTGATAAAACGGCTGTTCCTATATACCCGACATTAAAATCGAATAAGGATTCTTTTACTGTAGGAATATGTTTGCCTTCTTTTCGTTTTGCTATTGACCAAAACGAATGCCAAACAGATATGTCGATAGCCGAAGGCATCCAACCTGCAAATGCTATGAGCAGAGCAATATCTCCAAAACCCCAATTAAAACTTCTTGTATATTCCGGGTTTGGGTTAAACCCTTTTGTAAATGCAGAAACAACTGCAATAATAGTAGATAATGCCAGAAGTACAATTATAAATTTGATAATCTTATCGAGAACAGAATACTTCCCAAATGCTACGATTATTGTTGCAATACCTAAAATCAATATAGCCCAAATATTTATATTAAATGAATTGGGAAAAACATAAGAAAATAAGCCGGCAGTAACAACTGTAATTGCAGCTTGTAAGGTAAACATGGTTGCTATTGTCAGTATCAAATATAATATGAGTGCACCTTTTCCTAATCGCTTATAGCCATGTAATAAACTTTCACCTGTTGATGAGGCATATCTTGGCCCGAATTCAAAAAATGGATATTTAAAAAGGTTAATTAATAAAATTATGCCGACCAATTGGAAACCAAAAATGGCACCTGCTCTTGTTGACTGTACAAGATGTGAAACTCCTATAGCAGCTCCGGCCCATAATAATCCGGGTCCTAATGAATTTAATAAATTTTTTATTTTCATTTAGTTTATTTAAATACAAATTTAATCAGACTTATTTACAAAACTCTAAAATACAATCTACAAATTACAAACACTTAATATCACAGTAAATCATTAATAAATTAAACTCTCTGAGAATTGTAGAGTAATTCCAAAAAGCATATTGTTGACTAATTACAAGCTTTTAATATGTACATATTTATATAATTATTAGTAAGTTTGGCTTCTTGTTTTGTAAGGCACTTATTTTTATCTTTGCAAACTTGTGAACAAATTGTATTTTTGACTAAATTTCAGATGTGTTTTAATGTATTGGCTTGTAACACCTTAGGTCTTTAATTTTTTCGAACAGAATAATGATAAAAATGAATTTAATTATTAACTTAAATAAAGATTAAATGAAAATTCTAATTTGCTTAAGTAATGTTCCGGACACTACTACAAAAGCTAAGTTTGTAAATGATAATACAGCTTTTGATACAACCGGCGTACAATGGATTATTAATCCCTGGGATGAACTTGCATTGACCAGAGCTATAGAACTTAAATCAGATGCAGCAAATTCAATTGAAAATATTACTGTAATAACAGTTGGAGAAAAAGATGCTGAACCTACAATGAGAAAAGCTTTAGCTATTGGTGCTGACGATGCAGTAAGAATTGATGCTGAACCTACAGACGCATATTTTGTGGCAGCGCAAATTGCAGAATACTTAAAGAGCAACCCTTTCGATTTAATTTTTAATGGAATTGAGTCTGCCGATTATAACGGATCAGCAGTAGGTGGTATGTTAGCAGAATTTTTAAATATTCCTTCAG
Source organism: Bacteroidales bacterium (assembly GCA_021108325.1). Lineage (GTDB taxonomy): Bacteria > Bacteroidota > Bacteroidia > Bacteroidales > UBA12077 > UBA12077. The sequence goes on from JAIORB010000080.1 coordinate 49,775, forward strand.
TTTCTGCAGTATCTGCAGTAAATATTGAGAATGGTCAGGTTAAAATAAAACGTGATATAGATGGTGGAACTGAAGAAGTAACTTCTGAATTACCTCTAGTTGTTATTGCACAAAAAGGTATTACTAAAGAACCAATGATTGCTGCAATGCGTGGTATTATGATGGCTCGTAAAAAGCCTTTAAATGTGGTTGCACCTGTTGAAGTTGATGCTTTAACTGAAATAGTTAATTTCGAACTACCACAGCCAAAACCACCATGTAAAATGATTGAACCTGATAATGTAAAAGAATTAGTAACTCTGCTTCAAAACGAAGCAAAAGTTATTTAAATCAGGAATCACCAGCCTGCCTGGCAGGTTATAAATAAATTTAATTAAGAATTTAATAAAATAAGATATGTCAGTATTAGTATTTACAGAAAACTGGGACGGAAAATTCAAGAAAATGTCTTTTGAATTAGTTTCCTATGCAAGTAAAATTGCTGAAATGTTGAATATCCAAACTGTAGCCCTTTCAATTGGTGATGTTCAGGAAGATGAACTTAAGAAGCTTGGAAATTATGCCGCAGATAAAATAATATCTGTAAACAATGATAAACTAAAAAATTTAGATAATCAGGCTTATACTTCGGTTATAGCACAGGTAGCCGAAAAAGAAGGAGCAAAAGTTGTTATTATTGCTCATAATAATACAGGTAAAGCATTAGCTCCACGATTATCGGTAAAATTAAAAGCTGGTTTAGGTGCAGGTGTTAGTAAATTACCATCAAGCGTTGAACCTTTCACTATTTTCAAAAAAGTATATTCAGGTAAAGCTTATTCAAATCTTGTTATAAAGTCTGATATTAAGATTCTTACTTTAGCACAAAACTCTTTTGAATTCGAAGAAAATGTTAAATCTCCTGCTATTGAAAGCTTTGAGCCTGCATTAAGCGATGATTTATTCAAAACAACTGTTTCTAATGTTCAGAAACAAACAGGTAAAATACTATTAATTGATGCAGAAATTGTTGTTTCTGGTGGTCGTGGTATGAAATCAGGTGATAATTGGAGCCCGATTGAGGAATTGGCAGAGTTATTAGGTGCTGCTACAGCTTGTTCGCGTCCTGTTTCTGACGAAGGTTGGAGACCTCACGAAGAACATACCGGACAAACAGGGAAAATTATTGCTCCTAACTTATATATTGCTGCCGGTATATCTGGCGCAATACAGCATTTAGCAGGTATTAGTTCATCTAAATGTATTGTAGCTATTAATACAGATAAAGATGCACCAATTTTCGAAGCTGCAGATTATGGTATAATTGGCGATACAGCTAAAGTATTACCAGATTTTATTCAGGCAGTTAAGGAAATAAAATAATAGTAACTTATCAGTACATAAAGCATTCCTGTCTGCCGACAGGCAGGTTCCGCTTTCCTCTTGAATGACTTCAGGATTAGGCACTGAGTAGTTGTATTTATACAAATTGTTTTTGAAATAAATTTTACTTTATAAACTATAAAACTTTGATACATAGTATAATATTTGTCTTGTTGCTGATTGCAGCAATTGCTTTTTTTTCCTGGAATGTTAAAAAGATTTCAAGAAATATTAAGCTTGGAAGAGACATTGATATAAAAGATAACAGGAAAAAAAGATGGGGACTTGTTTTCAGGGTTGCAATCTTTCAGTCAAAAATGGTTGGATTACCAATTTCTGGGATTTTGCACATTTTTGTTTATGCCGGTTTTATTCTTGTTAATATCGAAATGCTGGAAGTTATGGTTGATGGCATTGCCGGTACACACAGGGCACTTTCATTTTTTGGATTTTTATACCCGATTGCTATTAGTGCGTTTGAGTTTTTTGCTCTTCTTGTAATAATTGGTTGTTTGGTATTTCTGGCCAGAAGAAATGTTTTAAGAACAAACAGATTTTGGAAACCGGAAATGAAATGGTGGCCACGTTTAGATGCAAACCTAATCTTAATTACTGAAGTTGTTTTAATGACATCAATATTCTTTATGAATGCTTCAGATGTTATATTACAAAGTCGGGGTTTCGGACATTACGATAAAGTAGGTTCATTCTTTTTAAGCTCATTTTTTATTCCAATGTTAACAAATCTTCCTTCAGAAACATTGGTTTTTATTGAAAGAACGTGTTGGTGGTTACACATTGTCGGGATATTCGTATTTTTAAACTATATTCCATATTCAAAGCATTTCCACGTATTTCTTTCATTTATAAATGTTTTTTATTCGAAATTAGAACCTGTTGGTAAGTTAGCAAATATGCCATCAATCACTAAAGAAGTAAAAAGCATGTTAACTGGAGAAGAACCTCCGATGGATGAAGATGCGGAAGAAGTTGCATTTGGGGCTCAGGATGTAAAAGAACTAACATGGAAACATTTGATGGATTCCTATACATGTACTGAGTGTGGTCGTTGTACGAGAGTTTGTCCTGCTAATATCACAGGTAAAATACTTTCACCGCGTAAAGTAATGATGGATGCCCGCGACAGGCTCGAACTTACAGGAAAAAATATTGATAAGCAAGGTGTTGATTATTCTGATGATAAATCATTATTTGATTACATTTCGGCAGAAGAATTGTGGGCATGTACAACTTGTAATGCCTGTACAAATGCCTGTCCTGTAAATATCGATCAGGTTTCGTTAATACTTGAGTTACGAAGATATATTGTTATGGAACAGGCAGCTGCTCCCGGAGAGTTAAATGCTATTTTCAATAATATTGAAAACAATGGTGCTCCCTGGCAGTTCTCACAGGACGACCGTATGCTTTGGGCAGAAGAACTTTATATTAATGAAAAAAGTGTTCAGTAGTTTTTTAATGCTAATTTAAAAGGGTGAAATTCCATGTTTAATGTGTCAAACTGAAACTTAAAATTTGGAACCTACCTGCCGGCCGGCCGGCTCAAAACTTGAAATATAATGACAGAAGGTAAACAAAAAATTGAAGTTCCTGTAATGGCCGATCTTTTTGCTAAGGGCGAAAAACCGGAGTATTTACTTTGGATTGGAAGTGCAGGAGCATTTGATGATAGATATAAGAAAGTAACACGTGCATTTGTGAAAATTCTTACTCACCTGAATATAAGTTATGCTGTATTAGGAGTTGAAGAGTCATCGAGTGGTGATGTTGCCCGTCGTGCCGGTAACGAAATGCTATTTCAGATGCAGGCAATGACCAATATTGAGATCATGAATTCTTACGAAGTAAAAAAGATAATTACTTGCGATCCTCACGCATTCAATACATTTAAGAACGAATATCCAGATTATGACGGAAACTATGAAGTAATGCATCATACACAATTCCTTCAACAGTTAATTGCTGAAGGAAAAATTAAAATTGACAGTGATTTATTTAAGGATAAAATAATCACTTATCATGATCCTTGTTATCTTGGACGAGCAAATGGAGAATACAATGCTCCCAGAGAAGTTTTAGCTGCAATACCTTCAAAGAAGGTTGAGATGAAACGAAATAGAAGCAATGCATTATGTTGTGGTGCAGGTGGTGGACAAATGTTTAAAGAAGCCGAAAAAGGCGATAAAGAAATTTTTATTGAAAGAACTGAAGATGCCTTGGAAACAGGTGCAGAGATTATTGTAACTGCATGTCCTTATTGCATGGTTATGATGACCGATGGATTAAAATATAAAAACATAGAAGAAGAAATAAAAAATTACGATATTGCAGAATTAATTGAACAATCTTTAGAATTATAAATTAAACTTAAAATAAGATGGAAAAAGATTTAACCATAAAAGGTGGTGAATTTTTATTGAAAAAAACTGAAGCCAACGATATTTTTATACCGGAAGATTTTGATGAAGAACAACAGATGATTGCACAAACATGTGACGATTTTCTTGAAACTGAAGTTTTTCCTATTCTTGACAGAATAGATTCTCAGGAAGAAGGATTAATGAGAAGTATAGTTGAAAAAGCAGGCGAGTTAGGCCTTTTAGGTGTTTCTATACCTGAAGAATACGAAGGATTTGGACAATCATTTGTTACATCGATGCTTTCTAGTGAAAGAATGGGTGCCGGTTGTTCATTTGCTGTTGCTTTTTCTGCTCACACAGGAATTGGTTCATTACCTATTGCGTATTATGGAAATCATGAACAAAAACAAAAATATTTACCAAAACTCGCATCTGGTGAATGGGCTGGTGCATATTGTTTAACTGAACCGGGAGCAGGTTCTGATGCAAATTCTGGTAAAACCAAAGCAGTTCTTTCTGAAGATGGTAAACATTATATCTTAAACGGACAAAAAATGTGGATCACCAACGGTGGTTTTGCTGATGTTCAGACAGTATTTGCTAAGATTGACAACGATAGAGTACTTAGTGCATTTATTGTTGAAAGAGCATGGGATGGTATTGTTTTAAACCCTGAAGAAAAGAAAATGGGTATTAAAGGATCATCTACAAGACAAATTTTCTATAACGATGTTAAAGTTCCTGTTGAAAACTTATTAGGTAAGCGTGGCGAAGGATTCAGAATTGCATTGAATATTCTTCACATGGGACGTATCAAGTTAGGTGGAAACGTTCTTGGAGCTGCTAAAAGAGCCATTTCTCAATCAGTTAATTATGCAAATGAACGTAAGCAATTTGGAATGTTGATTTCAAATTTCGGAGCAATTAAACACAAATTAGGTGAGCAGGTTATTAAAACTTTTACTACTGAATCTGCGGTTTACAGAGTAAGTAAAGACATTGATGATGCTATTGAAGTAAATATAGCTCAAGACGGAGCTGATTATGGTAGATCTGTTATGAATGCTTTTGGTGAATATGGAGCTGAAGCTGCTATAATGAAAGTGTTTGGCTCTGAAGCCCTTGATTATATAGCTGATGAAGCTGTTCAGATAATGGGAGGAATGGGATACTCGGCTGAAATGTCTGCCGACAGAACATACAGAGATTCAAGAATCAACCGTATTTTTGAAGGAACCAACGAAATTAACCGTATTCTGTTAGCAGATACAATTATTAAACGAGGACAGAAAAATCATATACCCTTATTTGAAAAAGCAAAAGAAATTGTTGCGGGTTTAGATAATTTAACGGATACTTTTAAACCTAAAGGATATTTTGAAGATAAATCTATTTTCGTTGAAAACTTTAAAAATATTGCTTTAATGTTAATGGAAGTTGCAGTTAATAAATTTGATCGCAAGTTAGTGTATGAGCAGGAAGTATTATGTAGTATTTCTGATATTTTAATGAATGCTTATGTGGCCGAATCAACCATGCTGCGTGTGCAAAAGGTAGAATCTGTTAAATCAGAAGAATTTGTTAACTTATACAAAGATATGCTTGATGTGTATATATTTGAATCTGCTTCTTTAATTTATAAGCATGCATTGGATGCTATTTGTTCAATTGATGATAAAGAGATGACAGACAAATTAATTAAAGGAATTCAGATTTATACTAAAGTTGCCGGAGTTAACGTTAAAGACGCACGTAGAAGAATAGCTGATAAGCTAATCGATGAAAACAAATACTGTTTCTAATATAATTTTTTTATTTAGTACAAGCCTCTTTTTGAAAGATTAGGGGCTTTTTTAATTTTTATCGGTTTGAAAGCTTAATAATTTCGATTAATTTTATGTTTTAAAAGAATTTAAATGAGTTTCAATACTGATTTTAAAAATGGAATTGTAATTCTTGGAGCAGGTAATGTTGCAACTCATTTGTCTATTGCATTAAAAAAAGCAAACTTTTCTATTAAATGTGTTTACAGCAAAACGATTCAAGCTGCTAAAACACTGGCCTTAAAAGTTGATTCACATTATACTAACGAAATAAACCAGATTCCTGTTGAAGCCGATTTATATATTATTGCAGTAAAAGATGAAATAATTGAAGAAATCATCAAACATATAAAATTAAAGTATGGAATTATTGTTCATACTGCAGGGAGTATATCAATGAATGTTTTTGAAAATCGATTTGAAAATTATGGAGTGTTTTATCCTTTACAAACTTTTTCAAAATTCAGAGATATAGATTTTTCAACTGTTCCGGTTTGTATTGAAGCTAACGATGAAAAACTGGAAAAGATACTTATTGATCTTGCAAAGTGTATTAGTAATAGTGTGCATCTTATTGATACCGAAAAAAGAAAGATGTTACATCTGGCGGCTGTTTTTGCTTGTAATTTTGCAAATCACATGTATTCTGTTGCTACAGAAATTTTAAATCAATCTGACATACCTTTTGATTTGCTGAAACCATTAATTATAGAAACTGCGCAAAAGGCGACTGATTCCGATCCGCAAAATGCGCAAACGGGACCAGCGGTAAGGAACGATCAAAATGTTATATTAAAGCATATAGAATTGCTAAAAGATAAGCCTGAATTTGAGAAAATATATAGATTTGTAAGTGAAAGTATTTATAAATTAAATCAAAAAACTGATACTAATTAGAAATGGCAAATTTTAAAGAAGATCTTCAAAATATAAAAGCATTTGTATTTGATGTTGATGGCGTTTTTACCGACGGGCAAATTTATCTTGATCCTAGCGGTGAGTTTGTGCGTTCAGTAAATATGAAAGATGGATATGCTGTAAATTATGCATTAAAACAAGGATATATAATTGGAATTATTTCCGGAGGAAATTCGGAAGCAACAAAAAAGCGATTTCAATATCTTGGAATAACAGATATCTATATGAATTCGAGAGATAAAGTAAATGATTTTGAAGATTTTTATTTTAAATATGGATTAAAACCAGAAGAAATACTTTATATGGGCGATGATTTGCCTGACTATGAAGTAATGCAAATAGCAGGATTACCCACTTGCCCGTCTGATGCAGCAGAAGAAATTAAAGCTATATCAAAATATATATCAACATTTAATAGTGGAAGGGGATGTGTGCGTGATGTAATTGAACAAGTTTTACGATTACAAGGGAAATGGAAAAAGTTCTAACCAAATACAATATAACCTGAAATAAAAAAGATGATAAATTTCTTACGTCTTATACGTTACAAAAACTTATTAATTATTGTTCTAACGCAATATTTAATGCGCTGGAGCATTATAAAACCAATACTTGAGGTTTATGAATTTAACTTACAGTTCTCAGAGCTGCACTTCTTTTTTCTGGTAATGGCAACAGTATTTATTACTGCAGCGGGATACGTAATTAATGATTATTTCGACACCAAAACAGATTTAGTAAATCGACCGGAAACAGTTATTATAGGGAGAGTATTAAATCGTCGTTGGGCAATTTTATTACATGTAATTTTTAATACCATAGGTATTGGCTTAGGTGCATATATATCTTTTTATATTGGTATACCTATGTTGACTCTTGTTTTCGTTTTTATTACCGGTATTTTATGGTTTTATTCTACCACTTATAAACGTCAGTTTTTAATCGGGAATATAATCGTAGCAGTTCTTGTAGCCCTGGTTCCTTTGATGGTAATTCTTTTTGAAATTCCATTGTTAAATAAAGAATATGGATTGCTAATGAAGGAATTGCGTTCCGATTTTACACATATTATATTGTGGGTTAGTGCATTTGCTATTTTTGCGTTTCTTCTTACAATGATCCGTGAAATTATTAAAGATATTGAAGACTTTGAAGGCGATAGTGCTTATGGTAGAAAAACCATGCCAATTGTTCTGGGTGTATTAAATTCAAAGATTGTTGTAATTACATTTATATTAACGACCCTGTTCTCACTGCTATATATTAATTTTAGATTCCTAAACGATCTAATTACCTTGATTTATTTTATAGTGTTTTTAATCATTCCATTGGTATTTCTTGTTTATAAAATAATTGTGGCAGAAGATAAAAAAGATTATCACAGAGCAAGTAATTTATCGAAATTGATCATGCTTGCCGGTATCTCTTATGCTTTGGTTGCTAATTATATAATAATTCAGAATTTTTAATATTCGATTTTATGTTTATTCCAAATATCGATGATTACAAAATTATTTTGGCTTCACAATCTCCACGACGCCATTATTTGCTAAAAGAAATCGGATTAGAGTTTGAAATCAAGCTTAAACAATTTGTTGACGAAAGTTATCCGGATCATCTCAAAAAAGAAGAAATACCATTGTATATTGCTGGTAAGAAAGCAGAAATATATGGGAAGCTTGAGGATAATGAAATATTAATTACCGCCGACACAATAGTTTGGTTAAAGGATAAAGTGCTTCAAAAGCCAATTGATCAGGATGACGCTATAAAAATATTAAAAGAGCTGTCCGGAAATTGTCATCAGGTTTATACTGGTGTTTGCATTAAATCAAATAATAAAGAAGTTTTGTTTTCAGCATGTACAGATGTATATTTTAAAAAACTTACTTATCCCGAAATCGATTATTACATAAATCATTTTCAGCCATTTGATAAAGCAGGTGCTTATGGAATTCAGGAATGGATTGGGTATATTGGAGTCGAAAAAATAAATGGTTCGTTTTTTAATGTAATGGGTTTGCCGATACAAAAATTATATACAGAACTGGATGATTTTATTAATGATTAAATAAATATTAAAATGAAGAAAATAGCAATAGTTTTTACAATACTGTTTTTTGGATTTGTAAATCTAAATAAAGCAGACGAAGGAATGTGGATTCCTTTATTGATTGAGAAGTTTAATATCGAAGATATGCAGGAGAAAGGTTTTAAACTTTCAGCGGAAGATATTTATAGTATTAATAAAGCTTGTATAAAGGATGCCATTGTTATTTTTGGTCGTGGATGTACGGGAGATCTTGTTTCAGATCAGGGCTTGTTATTAACGAACCATCATTGTGGTTATGGAGCTATACAAAAACACAGCTCTATTGAGCATGATTATTTAACAGATGGATTTTGGGCAATGAATAAAACACAGGAATTGCCAAATCCTAACTTAACGGTAAAATTTTTAAATCGAATTGAAGATGTTACTGACAAGGTTTTAGGAAATGTTGCTGAAAATCTTTCTGAAAAAGAAAGAGAAGTAATAATTGTTGCAAATATTGAAAAAATTAAAACTGAGGCAATAGGAGAAACTCAGTTGATTGCCAGTGTTAAACCATTTTATTATGGTAATCAATACTATTTGTTTGTATACGAAGAATATAAAGATGTTCGTTTAGTTGGTGCACCTCCATCAGCAATTGGGAAATTTGGTGGCGATACTGACAATTGGGTGTGGCCGCGCCATACAGGTGATTTTTCTATTTTTAGAATTTATGCAGATAAAGACAATAAGCCTGCAGAATATTCTCCCGATAATGTTCCATACAAGCCTAAAAAGTTTTTGCCGATTTCAATTAAAGGAATAAACGAAGGAGATTTTACATGGGTTTTAGGATACCCCGGAGGTACAATGCAATATATTACTTCTGATGCAATTAAATTAATAAAAGATGTAAGGAATCCTGATAGGATAATGTTAAGAGATAAGCGCCTGGATGTGATGAATGCTTATATGGATAGGAATGATACAATACGCATAAAATATGCAAGCAAACATGCTCGTATAAGTAATTCATGGAAAAGGTGGAAGGGTGAAATTATTGGATTAGAGCGATTAAATGCAATTGATAATAAAGTTGAATTTGAAAAAGAGTTTAATGAATGGGCATCTAATCATAATGAATATAAAAATGTTGTATCTGAATTAACTAATATCTATGGAAATATTGAAAAATATGTTGTTGCATATGATTATTACAGGGAAGCAATAATGGCTGTCGAGATTGTAAATTTTGCAGCAAGATTTAATGATTTAATAAAAATGAAAGATGCTGATATAGAAAAAGAGTTGCGGGATATAAAAATTGAAGAGCTAAAGAAGAGAATGCAAGATTTTTACAAAGATTATATTCAATCCATCGATCAGGAAATTTTTAATGAACTTTTACCAATGTACTATTCAAATGTTGATCAGGAGTTTATTCCGGATTTGAGCGGATTAGGCCTGTCTGATAATTATTCTCAGTTTATTGAATCATTATTTAGTTCTACTATTTTTAATAATAAAGATAAAATGCTTGAGCTTTTAAATTCAGAATCAGAAGATAATTTTAAAGTTTTAGAGAACGATCCGGTTTTTAAATTTTATAAAACATTTAATGAGTTATATACGAATGAGGTATTTCCTGTATATGATTCTTTGGATAATAGAGCTAATAATCTTTATAGGAATTACATGAAAGGCATAATGGAAATGCAAAAGCATAAGGTTTTATTTCCTGATGCAAACTTCACGATGCGTGTATCTTATGGAGAAGTAAAAGGATCATACCCTCGTGATGGTGTCGAATATATTTATCAGACAACATTAGATGGTATAATTGAAAAGGACAATCCTAATATTTACGATTACGATGTTCCTGATAAACTAAAGGATTTATACAAAACAAAGGATTATGGGATGTATGAGGTAGATGGTACTGTTCCTGTTTGCTTTATTGCAACGAATCATACAACCGGAGGAAATTCCGGCAGTCCGGTTTTAGATTCAGAAGGTAATTTAATAGGATTAAATTTTGACAGAGTATGGGAAGGTATTATGAGTGATATGGTTTTTGATCCCGAACAAAGCAGGAATATTTCACTGGATATTCGTTATGTACTTTTTATTGTAGATAAATTTGCTGGAGCACAACATTTAATAAACGAAATGACTATAATAGAATAACAAAGGGGCGCTTTTAGCGCTATCTTTTATTAAAAGTTTAAATGAGCCAAATTCAAGTTCGTATTAACGGAAGAGGAAATGCCTGGCCTGTAATGTTAAGTCAGAATCATCCATTTTATGATCGCATGAACTATAAAGATTTAGCCAATGCATCATGTTCTATAATAAAGACTGCCGAAAAGCAAACTGTAGAAAAAGATATTGAGTGGGATTTAATGATTGATGCCGGACATGGAGCAGTTCAGTATTTGCTTAAAAATTGTAATAGAATTCCTGAAGCACTTTTTATAACACATTCACATATTGATCATACTCTTGGTATGGATTGGATAGTTCAAAGTTTTTATAAACTTAATAAAAAACCGTATCCTGTTTATACAACAGTTTTATGTTGGGAAAAAGTAAAAGCAACATTCCCGCATTTAGAAGAGATGGTAGAGTTTAAAGAATTAATTCCTTATCAAAAAAAGACTATAGATGAAGTATCAGGAGTTGAGTTGATACCGTATCCGGTATATCATGGTAAAAGTGCTGAAGGTGCTACAATGCTGTTTTTTACAATTAAGGATGAAAAAACCCAAAAGAAAATTCTTTTTACCGGTGACATATTATGTCCTTTGCTCAGAGATGAGGATTATCACACTATTTCGAATATTGATTTATTAGTAGCAGATGCAAATAACCGCTACCCATATCCTAATTGTAATCATTGGAGCATACTAAAAGGTATTAACGATTATACGTCCGAAATTTTAAGGAATTTTATTGATAAAAATACAATAAGACTATTTTTGTATCCACACTTAAACCATCAAATTTCAAATAATTACTGCCGATGTTTTGATTATTTTCTGAATAAGAAAATGCATATCAATAATTTTCCGTTAACAATAAGTTCATTTGTTACAATGATAAAACCGAAAAAAACTGCTCTAATTCATTATAGCGGAAGCGAAGATGAAAAATATTATAGTGAAAAAATATTAAGTTCCTCAGAATTGATGTTGTGGGTAAAAAATGCTTTTCATGAATTAAATACTGAAACTAGATTTCTGGTACCATATGTTAGTCAACATATAGATTTTTCATAGCCTTGAAAACCTGCATATTAAATGCTTGCACAAGTACAAACCATGACTTTTGTCATATTTCTTTCTAAGAAATGTCATATTCTTCTGTATTTATGAATTCTATCTTTATTTCTGAAAACCAAATGGTTTGAAATGATTTGAGTGTTATAAGAATAACACTGTTACAAAAATAACAATAATTAAATAAAACTAGATCGAAATGCCGGAAATTAAAGAATTAGTTAAGGATTTAGCCGATAAGCACGGAAGAAACAGAGAAAGTTTACTTCCAATTTTGCAAGGCATTGTTACTGAAGAAAGATTTATTTCAGATGTTGCCATGACAGAAGTTGCAAGAGAGTTGGATATGTCTGCCGCACTGGTTTATGGTACTGCAACATTTTATTCTTTCCTTGATACGAAGCCCCGTGGAAAATTTGTAATTCGGGTTTGCAAAACAATTACCTGCGATATGAAGGGGAAAAAACAAATCGTTAAAACTCTGGAAGAATTACTTAAAATTAAGGTTGGTGAAACAACAAAAGATAAAAACTTTACTCTTTTAGAAACCAACTGTCTTGGTTGGTGTCATAAAGGACCTGCGATGCTTATTAATGATGAAGTATTCACTGAACTTGACGAAGATAAAGTTACTGAGATTATCGATGATTATATGAGAAATATTTAATTATCAATTTGTTAAAGAAATTATAATTATGCCAAATACAAAATTAAAAAGAGTAGATATTATTTTCAGCGAAGACTGTGTTTATAAAGATGTTTTAGCTGATAATTTGAAAAAATCAAATGAAGATATTCTTAAGGATATCCTTGATTCAGGATTAAGAGGTCGTGGTGGAGCTGGTTTTCCAACAGGCCTGAAATGGAAATTTACTTCACAGGAAACTGAAGAAGAAAAATATGTAGTTTGTAATGCCGATGAAGGTGAGCCGGGAACATTTAAAGATCGTGAGATTTTAACAAGAGTTCCCTTAAAAGTATTCGGGGGAATGGCTATTTGTGCAAAAGTTATCGGTGCAAAACATGGTTATGTATATTTACGAGGTGAATATCAATTCCTAAAAGCCGATTTGGAAAAAGCTTTGGAAGAATTTCACTCTTTTGTAAAGGAGTTAGGATTTGATTTTCAAATTCATATACTAATGGGCTCAGGAGCTTATATCTGCGGAGAAGAAAGTGCTTTGTTTGAATCTATGGAAGGAAAACGTGGCGAGCCCAGAAACAAACCTCCTTATCCGACAATCTCAGGTTTCAGAAATAAACCAACTGTTATAAATAATGTAGAAACTTTGGTTTATGCATTTATGATTTGCAGAATAGGAGCAGGTAAATTCCATGAACTAGGAACTACTGATTCAAGAGGATCTAAAGTATTTTCTATTTCAGGAGATACTCCTATAGCAGGAATTTATGAACTTGAATTAGGAATGTCATTGGAAGATTTTGTTGAAGAATTTGGAGATGGCGATACTAAGGCCGTACAGGTGGGTGGAGCTTCAGGGTTTTGTGTTCCAAGAAAAAAATTCAAAGACACAATTATTGGATTTGAAGGTGTTCCGACCGGAGGTTCTATGATGCTTTTCAATAGTTCACGTTCAATGTATAATGTGTTGAAAAATTACGTGGAGTTTTTCGAAGAAGAATCTTGCGGACAATGTACTCCTTGCCGTGTAGGTTGTCAACAACTTAAAAAAGGTATTGAAGCAATTAAGAAAGGCGAAAAATCTGCTCATTATCTTGATACTTTACAAAAACTGGCTGATACGATGAAAGTTAGTTCCAAGTGTGGTTTAGGTCAGTCAGTTGCGAATTCATTCTCTTCAATTGTTGACAACTTTAGAGAAGAAATGATTTACTAAATAAACTATTGATAGTAAAAATAAAATAAAGATAAAAACATGGCTAATACAGTAAAATTAAATATAGACGGAATCGATGTAAGTATTGAGGCTGGTAAAACTGTTCTTGATGCTGCAAAGAAATTAAATATACACATTCCAACTCTTTGTTATCATGAAGATTTATGTGTGGCTGGAAACTGTAGAGTATGTGTTGTTGAACAGGAAGGAGTTAAAAACCTTGTTGCTTCATGTGCAATGCCTGCTCAGGATGGAATGGTTATTCATACGAATACACATAAAGTAAGAAATGCTCGCAGACACGTAGTTGAATTATTACTTTCAGAGCATAATGCTGATTGTACAAAGTGTTATAAAAATACAAGATGTGAATTACAGGATTTGGCAGGCGAAATGGTGATCAACGAACATATGTTCCTGGACCTTGTGCCGGATAAAAACTATACTATAGATAATTTATCACCTGCAATAATTAAAGATGATAGCAAATGTATTCGTTGTCAGCGTTGTGTTAGAACTTGTGATGAATTGCAGCATGTTAGTGCATTAGGTGTTGCGTACAAAGGTGAGCATATGAAGATTTCTACTTTCTTTGAGAATCCAATGTATGAGGTTGTTTGTACTAATTGTGGTCAGTGTGTAATTCGTTGTCCAACCGGTGCTTTGGTTGAAAAGAATTACCTTGATAATGTATGGGATGCTATTTATGATGAGGATAAACATGTTATTGTTCAAACGGCTCCTGCTACTCGTATTGCTTTAGGTGAAGATCTTGGAATGGAAGCTGGTAGTATTGTGACTGGGAAGATGGCTGCAGCTTTAAGACGTTTAGGTTTTGATTCTGTTCTTGATACTGACTTTACAGCCGATTTAACTATTATGGAAGAAGGAACAGAGTTGCTAACTCGTTTAAAAAGAGCTTTAGTTGACAAAGATCCTACAGTTAAACTTCCTATGACAACATCATGTTCGCCGGGATGGATTAAGTTTATCGAACATATGTATCCTGAATATTTAGAAAATGTTTCAACTTGTAAATCTCCTCAACAAATGTTTGGGGCTCTTGCAAAAACATATTATGCTGAAAAGAGGGGCATAGATCCTGCTAAAATAGTAAGTGTATCTATTATGCCTTGTACAGCTAAAAAGTTCGAAGCAAATAGACCAGAAATGCGTGATAGTGGTTATCAAGACGTTGATATGGGTCTTACAACAAGAGAACTAGCAGTAATGATTAAACAAGCCGGAATTGATTTTAAAGAACTTCCGGATGAGAAATTTGATAGCTTAATGGGTAAATCTTCTGGTGCTGCTGTTATATTTGGTGCAACTGGTGGTGTAATGGAAGCTGCTCTACGTACAGCATATGAAATTGTAACTGGTAGAGAAGTGCCATTTAAGAACTTAAATATTACTCCTGTTCGTGGTATGGAAGGTGTAAAAGAAGCTGCTGTTAAAATCGAGAATGTATTACCAGCCTGGAGCTTTCTGGAAGGTGTAGAGTTAAAAACTGTTGTTGCTCATGGTTTAACAAATGCTAATAAAGTGATGCAAGCTGTTAAGAATGGTACAGCCGACTGGCATTTTATTGAAATCATGGCTTGTCCGGGTGGATGTCTTGGTGGTGGAGGCCAACCAATTCCGACTACTCCTGAAATTCGTAAAAAACGTGCTGAAGCTATTTATCGTGAGGATGCAGGAATGGCAATACGTAAATCTCATGAGAATCCTGAAATTAAGCAGATTTATGAAGAGTTTCTTGAAGAACCTCTTAGTCATAAATCACACTGGTTATTACATACTCATTATCAGGCAAGAAAAAGAGAATAGAAATTATATAAAGTAAATAAGAAAGGATAGCATTTGGCTATCCTTTTTTTATAAAATAAAATGAATATACTAACTTCAATAAGGCTGGTTTTAATGTTGACTTAAATAATGTGAACGAAAAGGTTCAGTTAATGGAAATTTCTTCAAAACAACAAAATAAGTTGTAAAACATACTTTAAAGTTGTAACTTGTAAGACTCTGTAAATCAAAATATAATACTAATAAAACTATTTAGAATAAATATAATTAATTGTTATTAAAATAACAGTGTTAAAAGAATAACATAAAGTATATATATTTGCAAAATGAAATTGTTACAACAAATTTTATTCTAATTTTTTACTTTAAACAATATTAAATTTTACAAAACATTTTTTGAAATGACAAAGATCAAAACATTAGCAGATTTGGAAAGAATTAAAAACGAAATGCGTTCAGATAAAGATTTGAACGGCAGTCAGGACAATTCTGAAAATGCAGTAAGAATTAAAGTTGGTATGGGAACCAGTGGAATTGCATCAGGAGCGAGAGATGTTATGGATTTTTTAACTGAAGCTCTTGAGAAGAGAAATATTGAAGCTGTTGTTTCTCAAACCGGTGATATGGGATACAGCTATGCAGAACCAACTATCGAAGTTAGAAAGCCTGGTCAAAAGCCTGTTGTTTTTGGATACGTAGATGTTAAAAAGGCTGACCTTATCATTGAAAAGTATATTAAGCTGGGAGAAGAAGTAGAAGGTATTATACCTGTAAATTATCAAACCATTGATGACTAATTTAGGAGGAAGCAAAATGTCGCAACATAAACAAATAAGAATTGCTTTAAATAATTGTGGTGTAATTGATCCTGAAAATATTAAGGAGTATATTGCACGCGACGGTTATCTGGCATTAGGTAAATGCCTTACAGAAATGAAACCTGAAGATATTATCCGGGAAATTAAAGACTCGGGTCTGAGAGGTCGTGGAGGAGGAGGTTTTCCTGCCGGCTTAAAATGGGAAATTGCTGCTAAAAACCAGGCCGATCAAAAATATGTAGTCTGTAATGCCGACGAAGGTGATCCGGGAGCATTTATGGATCGTTCCATTCTTGAAGGTGATCCACATGCCGTACTCGAGGCTATGGCTATTTGCGGTTATTCAATGGGTGCTACAAAAGGTTTAATATATATCAGGGCTGAATATCCTTTAGCAATTGAACGATTAAAAATTGCTATTGAACAAGCTCGCGAATTTGGTTTATTAGGTAAAAATCTATTTGGAACCGATTTCGAATTCGATATTGAAATACGTTATGGTGCCGGAGCATTTGTTTGTGGCGAAGAAACTGCATTAATTCACTCGATGGAAGGTTTACGTGGCGAACCAACTATTAAACCTCCATATCCTGCTGAGTCAGGTTATTTTGGAAAACCAACCAATGTAAATAATGTTGAAACTTATGCTAATGTTCCAATAATTTTAAGAAAAGGTGCAAATTGGTTTAATAAAATAGGAACAGAAAAATCAAAAGGTACAAAAGTATTTGCTTTAGCCGGAAAAATTAAAAACGTGGGGCTTGTAGAAGTGCCTATGGGAACAACTTTGCGTGAAGTAATTTATGAAATTGGTGGCGGAATCGAGAATGACAAGAAATTTAAAGCTGTTCAAACCGGTGGTCCTTCGGGTGGTTGTTTAACTGAAAAACATTTAGATACTCCAATTGATTTTGATAACCTGGTTCAGGCTGGTTCGATGATGGGATCAGGAGGTATGATTGTTATGGATGAAGACAATTGTATGGTTTCTGTTGCTAAATTTTATTTAGAATTTACAGTTGAAGAATCTTGTGGTAAATGTTCTCCTTGCCGTATTGGTAACAAACGTTTATATGAATTACTTGACAGAATTACACAAGGGAAAGGCGAAATGGAAGATTTGAAGCGACTTCGAAATATGAGTAATGTAATTAAAGATACTTCGCTTTGCGGATTAGGCCAGACATCTCCAAATCCTGTGCTATCTACATTAGATAACTTTTACGATGAATATGTTGCTCACGTTGTAGATAAAAAATGTATTGCAGGGCAATGCAAAGACTTAATGACATATTTTGTTATTGAAGAAAATTGCGTTGGTTGTACAGCTTGTGCCAGAGTTTGTCCTGTAGGAGCAATTACAGGTGAGAAAAAAGAAGTACATTATATCAATCCGGAGATTTGTATTAAATGTGGAGCTTGCGAAGAGAGATGTAAGTTTGATGCAATCATTGTAAAATAAAAAATTTCAGAACGATGAATAAAATAAAATTAACGATAGATAACAAGCAAATAGAAGTAGAAAAAGGAACTACGATCTATAAGGCTGCAAAAGAATTAGGAATTTATATCCCTGTGCTTTGTTATATGAACCTCGAAGGTTTAAATATTGAAAACAAACCGGGAGGATGTCGTATTTGTGTTGTTGAGGTTGAAGGTAGAAATAATCTGGCTCCATCTTGTTCAACTGATGTATGGGAAGGAATGGTTGTAAATACACACTCGATGCGTGTTATTAACGCCCGAAGAACCGTAATGGAATTTATTCTTTCCGATCACCCGAAAGATTGTTTAACATGCGCCAAGTCGGGTAATTGCGATTTGCAGGATATGGCAGT
The DNA here is from genome assembly GCA_021108325.1 of Bacteroidales bacterium. Lineage (GTDB taxonomy): Bacteria > Bacteroidota > Bacteroidia > Bacteroidales > UBA12077 > UBA12077. Next base: position 67,896 of record JAIORB010000080.1, read on the forward strand.
TAAATTAGGTGTCAGGGAAATTCCGGGTCAGGAATATGCCGAGATGTCAACATATAAAATCGATTTCTCACCATCTATAATCAGAGATCTGGATAAATGTATAATGTGTCGTCGTTGCGAAATGATGTGTAATGATTTCCAGACTGTTGGTGCACTATCAGCATTTAACCGTGGATTTGAAGCGGCTGTTGGGCCTGCTTTTGAAATGGAACTGGAAGATTCTACTTGCACATATTGTGGCCAGTGTGTGGCTGTTTGTCCTACCGGTGCACTAACCGAAAAAGATCATACAAGAGATGTTATAAATGCACTTTCCGATCCGACTAAAAAAGTTGTTGTTCAAACTGCTCCTGCAGTACGTGCTGCATTAGGCGAAGAGTTCGGAATGGAACCGGGAACATTGGTTACAGGTAAAATGGTATCGGCATTACGTCGTTTAGGTTTCGATTATGTTTTCGATACTGATTTTGCTGCCGACCTTACTATTATGGAAGAAGGAACAGAATTGTTAGATCGATTAACCAAATATTTAGGTGGCGATAAAGAAGTAAAATTACCAATCCTTACATCTTGTTGTCCTGCCTGGGTAAGCTTTTTCGAGCATTATTTCCCTGAAATGAAAGATATTCCTTCAACTGCCCGATCTCCACAACAAATGTTTGGTGCTATTGCAAAAACATATTTTGCCGATAAGATCAGTACTAAACGCGAAGATTTGGTGGTTGTTTCTATCATGCCTTGTTTGGCTAAAAAATACGAAGCTCAGCGTGATGAATTTAAAGTAGATGGAAATCCTGATGTTGATTTCTCAATTTCAACTCGTGAGTTGGCTCACTTAATTAAAGAAGCAAACCTTGATTTAAATATATTACCCGACGAAGATTTTGATAAGCCTCTTGGCGAATCTTCCGGTGCTGGTGTTATTTTTGGTACCACCGGTGGTGTTATTGAAGCTGCTGTTCGTACCGCTTATGAATTACACACAGGTAAAAAACTTGAAAAATTAGATTTTGAACAACTACGTGGTTTCGAAGCTATCAGAAAAGCTACTGTCGATTTTGATGGTACTCCAATTAATATTGGAATTGCTCACGGATTAGGCCATGCACGTAAATTGCTTGATGAAATTAAAGCCGGAAAATCAGAGTTTCATGCTATTGAAATTATGGCGTGTCCCGGTGGATGTATCGGTGGTGGTGGTCAGCCATTACACCATAGCGATACAAGTATTCTTAAGGCTCGTGCAGAAGCAATTTACCGGGAAGATGCCGGTAAACCAATCCGTAAATCTCACGAAAATCCTTATATCCTTAAATTGTACGAGGAATTTTTAGGAAAACCAATGAGTGAAAAATCACATCATTTATTACATACTGCTTATTTCGATAAGAGTAGGAAAATTGAAATAAGCTAGTTAAGAGTCTTGACTCACAAATATTGAGATAATACAATACAATAAAGGAACGAACTGCCAAATTTTAAAGTGCAAAAAGTTCCCGAAAAAATGGAGGAAAAATCAATGTCTGATATAAAAGTTAAAGTAAAAGAAAAAGATTTAATTAAGATACAAGAAATTTGTAAGTCTTTTGATAATAAACCGGGCGAACTAATTAATGTATTACACAAAACACAAGAACATTTCGGATATCTTCCTGCTGAAATACAGGAAGTTGTTGCACAAGAGTTAGATGTTGCAGTGGCGAAGGTTTATGGTGTAGTAACATTCTACTCGTTTTTTACCATGTTACCAAAAGGTAAATTCCCAATTTCGATTTGTACAGGTACAGCATGCTATGTTCGTGGTGCCGATAATGTTTTACAGGAATTCAAACGCCAGTTAAATATCGAAGTGGGCGAAACTACTGATGATGGTAAATACTCGTTAAACTGCTTACGTTGTGTTGGTGCCTGCGGTTTAGCTCCGGTAGTATTGGTTGGCGATAAAACGTATGGCAGAGTATCGCCCGAAGGAGTAAAAGAAATATTAGAAGAGTATCAAGAAAAATAAATAATAGTATCAAGATATGAGATGTGAGATACAAGATAAAGTTTCATGTCTCAAATCTAATATCTCACGTCTATTGAAAATTTAGGGTTCGGGATAAATAAAGAATATTCTTCACATTATTTTTTAATTTGAGATAAATATTTTTACTAGTCGAATATTATCCGAATTTAAAGCATCTCATTTTTGAGGTGCTTTTTCTTTGTACAGCGTACATTCTTGTGTGCTTACTTATACCAATTATTCATCATAGTGTCGTATAAAGAAATTAAAATATTTTTTTCATTTATGAGGTATAAAATATTTGCATAGCTAAAGCTACGGAAATTTTTTCTACCGAAGTAAACGGGAAAAAGAAGTAATTTATATGCGACAATATGGTGTATAAATGGTATTATAAGAGAATTTCCTTTTTATGTAGTCATTGCGAACATAGTGAAGCAATCTTTTAGAAGTATTGTCAATCCATAAAATACTAAATACTCTTTTCAGCTTTACTTCTTTTAATCCCAAAATAAATAGCAATACCACCGGTAAAAAACATTAATAAACTATATATAGCAGGGGTAATAGCAAACTCACTATTCCCAAGTAAAACAACAGCAATAGTTATAGCTAAAGTTCCATTCTGAATTCCCGACTCAATAGAAATGGATACAGCCCTTTTATCTAAAATTTTAAATAGTTTCGCAGAATAATAGCCAACCAACATTGTTGCAACATTTAATATCAATGCTACCAATCCTGCTTGTCGAAAATAAGGAATAACGTTTTCTTTTTCTTTAATAACTATACCAATTATAATTAAAGCTATAATAAAGCCAGATGCTTTTCGCACGGGTTTAGCCATCTTTAAAGCAAAACCTTCTTTATATCGTCTTATAATCATACCAATACTTACCGGAATAACTATGATTATAAAAATCTGGATAATGGTTTCAACTATATCCAACTTTACCATTTGTCCTTCATCTAAGAATTGTATTAAGGCAAAATTTACAATAAACGGAATTGTTAATATGGTAATAAAACTGCTTAATGCTGTTAGAGAAACAGACAAGGCCAAATCTCCCTTTGCCAAATGTGTTATTAAATTTGATGTTGGCCCGCCCGGACAAGCAGCTAAAATCATAATTCCTATTGCAATCTCAGGCTTTAACGGAAATAATAATGCAATAGAAAATCCTATTAGCGGTAAAATTATTAACTGATTAGTTAAACCAACCAATATTGCTTTTGGGTAAACAAATATCCGTTTAAAATCGTCAATAACCAACGATAATCCCATTCCTAACATAATAATAATAAGAGAAGAAGCTAGAATAATTGTTGAAACCTTATCCATAATTTATAGTTTTAGTTCAAAGAGCAATATAAAGATTAATTTTTTAAAACACTGAAATTAAATAAATAACAATTTGGAAGTAAACCAGGCCGGTGCTTTCTCTATGTATGTTTCATAAAAGACAAAAACACCCGAAATTCTCGAAATACAATATTATTTTGCATTTTTTTAAAATATTTTGTAATTTGTCGAAACTTACCTTAAGAACGTACATGCCGAACTCGAAAAGGAGTATTAATTTTAAATTAATATAATGTACGGATTTTGTAAAAAAATACTTTCAGTTTTCTTTATAATTAGTTTCCCACTAATTGTATTTTCCCAGCAAACAATAAAGGTGCAGCTCGTTTCTATTTCTAATATTTCTAACAATCATGTTGGTAACGAATGGTCACATGACGTTACAGTTAACAATAAACTTCTTTCTAAGCATAAGAACTTGGAGTTCTCTGAAACCGACACCTTATTTATCAAAGTAATTTGTAACGAATACGACGAAAAATACCCCGACTTCGGTCACAACTCCAGAATAATTGACATAAATAAAATTGATTTAAGCAAGGAATACACTTTTACAATTGAAGTAACTGTTATAGAAAACGGAGGGCGATATAAGGGCAATACAGCAAAATGGAAATATAGTTTTAAAATATCATTAACCTAAAATTATTTATTATGAAAGACAATACAGATATTTTTAACTCCTATAGCAGGATTAGAAAATTAATTGGAATTCTTGGTTTGTTACTCCCTGTTCTAATAGTAATTTTTTATGGTGGTTTTTTGCCATCTATTAGTCTTTTTTATTATACCAGATCAGCAGTATTTTTTATTGCTATTCTTGCTGCATTTGGTTTATTTCTTATATCGTATGAAGGCTATAAACCAAAAGAAAAGGAAAAAGGATTTAGCGACAACTTTATAACTCATGTGGGTGGCTTTGCGATATTAATTGTTGTGTTGGTTCCAACTGCCTGCTTAGATACGGCTTTTAAGGTTTGTAATGTATGTATCTCAGGAAAATATTGTTTATTCGGTCACGACATTGAAAATATTAATTATTTGCATCTTATAAGTGCAGCAATATTTTTCTTTGCTATGGGATATATGTCGATAATTAATTTTACAAGAGGTGCCGATAAAAAATACCACTTTATGTATAAATTCTGTGGGTATACTATATGGTTTTCAATGCTACTATTAGCGATTGAATTTATTATAAGGTTATGCGGTAGAAAGGGCTATGTTACAGTTTACGATGTATTTATTCTTGAAACGGTAATGGTTGTGGCTTTTGCTATATCATGGTTGCTTAAAGGCAGAACTATAGAATATATCATTGAATTAAAAAATAGTTCGTTAAAGTTTTTAAGATTAAAAAAGGCTTAATTGCTATAGTTTAATTATTTAACTGAATACACAAAAACAGAGAACAACACAGGCAATACAGCAAAATATTATTTTGATACAAAATAGCGTAGTTTTAAGATAAAATAGTATTAACCCTAAAATTGAATAATTATGTATCTATTTTTTGACACAGAAACAACAGGTCTACCTAGAAATTGGAAAGCACCTGTAACAGATTTGAATAATTGGCCAAGAATGATTCAAATTGCGTGGATTTTATGTGATAATAAAGGAAATCGAATAGAATCAAATGATTTTATTATAAAACCCGAAAATTTTGTTATTCCTATTGAAGTCTCAAGAATTCATGGAATTTCTACGGAAAAAGCCATTAATGAAGGTGAAAATCTTGAGAAAGTTCTATTATCATTTCAAGAATTAGTTGAGCAAGCTGACTTTATTGTTGCCCACAATATTAGTTTTGATGAAAAGATTGTAGGAGCTGAATTACTGAGAAAAGGAATTCAGAGTGATTTTGAAAGAAAAAGAAAATTGTGCACTATGCAATCTTCTACTAATTACTGCAAAATTCCCGGGAATTATGGTTATAAATGGCCAAAATTATCAGAATTACATATTAAATTATTTGGTGAGGATTTTGACGATGCTCATGATGCTTCAGTAGATATTAATGCAACAGAAAAATGTTTTTGGGAAATGAGAAGAATCGGATTAATATAAAAAAGTATATGCCCACTTCAAAAAAACAAAATGTATATATCAAAGATAGAAATAGATAATTTTAGAAATTTTCCTCCTGCATTAAAGGTAGGGAAAATACAAAAGGGAATAATAATTGAATTTACTGAAGGGACGAATGTTATTATTGGACATAATAATTCCGGTAAAACAAACCTAATTAAAGCTCTTCAATTAGTTTTTGATTCACGAAAAGCAAAAGGAAAACTAACTATTGACGATTTTTGCAAGAAATATTCAGATTTCTCGACACCACCTGAAATAAATATTACTGTAACATTTAAAGAGCAAACTAATGAGCCTTCAGACGATAAAGTAGTTGTATATGACTGGATTATTAATCCAAGTAACAAATACGAAGCACAATTAACCTTCTCATTCTTTCTTCCGCAAGGTGATGATTACAAAGACTATTGCACAGAAGTTGAAAAATTCAAAAAAGACGATAAGTATGACTCAGAAAAAGTATGGCGTTTTATAAAGAAGTATTTTTTCTCAAAATATGTTGCACGTGTTTACGGTGGAAATCCGAAGAACAAAGAAACTGCCGATAATGAAATGCTTGAAAAATTTGATTTTCAATTTCTAGATGCTATAAGAGACGCTGAAAAGCAAATGTTTTTTGGAAATAATACTATTTTAAAAGAAGTCCTAAATTATTTTCTTGATTATGATATTACTAATGGAAAAAAACTTAAAGATTTATCTATTGAAGTAAAAAGGAAATTAAAAGATAGAGAGAAAATCTTTAGTGATACTTCCGACGAATTATTCATCCAACTTAAAGAACGTATTTATAAAGACAGTATAATAAAATATGCTGAAGAAACTGGAGCAAATAAAGGTGGAAGCCCTGATTTTGATGTACACGTAAGTGAAGATGATTTATTATTTGCATTAAGGCTTATTGTTAAAGTTGGTGAACTTACGATTCCAATTAGTAATAATGGATTAGGTTATAATAATTTGCTTTACACAGCATTGGTTTTAGCTAAAATGCAAATTGAAAGTCAAAGTAGCTATTATGGAGAGAACGCAAAAGTATTTCCAATTCTAGCAATAGAAGAGCCCGAAGCCCATTTACATCCATCGATGCAATACAAATTCTTAAAATTTCTAAAAGAGAACATTGACAAGGAAGGTAAAGTTAGACAACTCTTTGTGACCACTCACTCTACTCATATTACCTCAGCCGCTGAATTAGACAATATAATCTGTTTATATGAAGGTTTTGATGGTAAATCTAATGTAGGATATCCTGGTAAAGCATTTAGAGATAATATAGATTCTAAGAATTATGTAAAGAGATTTTTAGATGCAACAAAATCAAATATGTTATTTGCAGATAAGGTAATCTTTGTCGAAGGATTAGCAGAACAACTTCTACTACCGTGTTTGGCTGCATATAAATACTATAACGAAGATAAAAAAATCACTAATGAGGATGAGTTAATAAATCAACATGTTTCTATTGTTTCTGTCGATAGTCGTACTTTCAAGCATTTCTTAAGATTATATTCTTTTTCTGAGGAAAATCCATCTGCGATCCAGAAGAAAGTAGGATGCATTACAGATGCAGATCCAGAACAAAAAGGAACAGATAATAAATGGAGAGCTTGTTTTCCTTATCAATTAATAAATGATGGTAATCATAAAGCTTTAGCTACTCATGTCACTGATTTAAAAAATGACTTTGAAGCAAAATTTGATAATATTTTTGTATATCATCCTGAAGAGAATAAAGGAAAAACATTGGAATACGAATTTGTTCGATATAATCCCAATAGCGAGTTGATTTTTACCGAATGTTTTCCAAATGAAAAAAGTCCACATACTATTGTGAATTTCAAGAGCCTACAGACAAAACTTATTGAAAATTCAGAAGATTTTTCAGAAATATTAAACTCTTATGAGACTCTATTGACAACTGACATGCAAAAAGAAAAATTTGAGAAATTAAAGGAGCAAATTGCTACTTGTACCTTTTCAGATAAGGAGAAATCAATAGCAATTCTTTCTACGATATATTACAATATTGTAAAGAGCCTCAAGGGTGAACACGCTCTTTATTTAGAAAAGAAGCTTCGAGATAATTTAGGAAGTGGAGTGCCTCAACTTTTTAATGTTCCTACCTATATCAATGATGCAATTAATAAAATCTTAGATTAGAATATGGATACAATTGAAGAATTACCAGAGGTATTATCAAAGATAAATGTTCCCTTTAAAATTTCAGCAGGTCCAGGGGCTGGAAAAACATCATGGCTTGTTAAACATGTTCAAAATGTACTTAGAAATTCTGACAGACTTAATAAAACAAAAAAAGTAGCATGCATTACCTATACTAGAATTGGAGCAGATACAGTAAATAAAAGAGTAAAGAAACGTATAGGTACAAATCGATTAGATATTGGTACAATACATAGTTTTCTCTATCGTAATGTTATCAAGCCATTTTCATATTTGATTGAGAAGGATGAAGATGGAAATGAGTTATTTAATGTGGATGAATTAAGTGGTCATATTGAAAATAGATTAATATGGGATAGATTAAGGAGTTGGAAAAAAGAAATAGAAAAAGATAATGCTACAGAATACAAATATTTTACATGGACAAATAAAAGACCTTTGTTAATTTCAAAACTTGGTTGCATTGACCATATTTTAGATGAAAAAGGGAATATAAATACTGTATTTACCAAAAGCGCTTCACGCTATAATATTGCTATTCCAACATCAAATGATGAGCTACTTAAATACAAAAGAGCATATTGGCGAAAAGGAATAATGCATCATGAAGATGTGCTATATTTTACACACCATATATTTAATAATTATCCAAGAATAATAGAGTTTGTAAGTGCTAAATTTCCATATTTATTTTTAGACGAATTTCAAGATACCAATCCTTTACAAACATGGATTATAAATAAAATTTCAAAGCAAGGAACTATAGTTGGAGTGATTGGTGATCCTGCTCAATCAATTTTTGAGTTTGCAGGAGCACGGCGTAAGGATTTTATTGAATTCACTTTACCAGAAATAAAAACCTTTAAAAAATCTCATAATTACCGAAGTTCTAGTCTAATAATTGATTTCCTAAAAGAACTGAGAGATGATATTCAACAAAAGCCTAAAGAAGATGCTATGCAAGGTGAAAAGGTTATAGTAATAGTAGGAGATGCAACTCTTGCTATAGAATATTTAGAGGAATTGGATAATGAAAATTTTGCTATTTTATGTCGTTGGAATAAGGATGTTAATAAATTAAAACACAGCCTAAAAAAAGTAGAAGGTGATAATTTAATTAATCTTCTTTATTCAGAAGATAATAATCATAAAAGACCAACCTTTATTCATTCGTTAATAAAAGCGTATGATTTTAATGAAAATTCAGAATACAAAGAGGCTGTTAAGGAAATCAAAAAACAATTTAAAGGAGCAAAGATAGAGGGTCTTGAAAAGAGAAAACTTGCAATTGAAACACTTGAATACCTAAAAGAGAATTTGGATACAACTATCGAGACTATCTATAAATACTTGCAACCAATTTTAAAAAAACACTCTATCATTCTTCCTGGATTACAAAAAGTCAAAGGTGTTCATAAGAAGTCTTTTAAAGATTTTATTCCGTTCCTTTCTAAACAAACAAAAATAAGTAGCAAGATTAGAACAATTCACCAAGCAAAAGGTGATGAATTTAAAAACGTATTGTTATGCCTTTTTGACAAAATAGATAAAAATGGTGGAATTAGAAAAAAGCTTGAAACTAGCTTGGATGATTATATTTTCAAAGCTAAATCAAATATCGTTCTTGATTCCGAGAAGGGAGAAGAAACTAGACTTGTATATGTAGCATGTAGTAGGGCAAAAGAGAGATTGTTTATTAGTGTTCCAAGGCTATCAAAAGACGAAGAGGAAAAAATGGAAAAACTAGGTTTAATGATTAAGAGAAATTAACCTAGCTCGCGTGCGTTTAGTTTGCTAAAGCTCATGAGAACGCTTGCCTGCTGTAAGCAGGCTTTGCTAAGTTGTAACGCGTGCAACAAGCAGACCCAGATGAACGTAGAATGTAACTAAAAAGTATGTGAACAGGTAGGCGCTAAGCACCTAATATTCAAGGATAATAACAATTTATAAAATACGGATTAGGTATATAATCCGATAGTCATATAAAAAAATATTATGGTAATAGACAAAATTGAAAATTCAGAAATATACGAAAGTTTACATCTGCGATTTGCAAAAGCATTTGCATTTATCTGCAAAACCGATTTTTCAAAATTAGATGATGGTAAATATGAAATTGAAAATGATGATATTTTCGCTATAGTGCAGGAATATAATACAAAAGATAAAAAGGATGCTAAACTTGAAGCTCATCGTAAATATATTGATATTCAATACATTCATTCCGGTGTTGAGTTAATTGGAATTGCAGCTTTTAAAAATCAAATTCCTATTTCTGATGATACTGAAAAAGACCTTGCTTTTTACGAAGGAGATGCATCATTCATAAAACTTGAAGCTGGAATGTTTGCCATATTTTTCACGGATGATCTTCATATGCCTGGAATAAAATTGACACAATCAGCTAAAGTGAAAAAAGTAGTAGTAAAAGTAAGAGTGTAGTTTTTAAATTATACTCCTTGCTCGATTCCCGATGGTGCGGACATGTCTGTCTGCCTATTTAACTGTTGGAGGTAGTCAGGTATATTGTCCGTGCTTTTTAATTATTTAACATTACCAGATGTACGAATTACATAAATTCACATTTAGAAAAATAAACAGGATTACGTATATTCGTAAAATTGAAAAAGATAAATTGCAAAAGATAAAAGGAAAAAGATAAAAGGCAAAAGGCAAAGGGCAAAAAGCAAAAAGCAAAACACAAAAGAAAAAAGTTTAAAATCTAATTTGACATGGAAAAAAATAACACACAAATAAAAAATACTGAAGCCTTCCCAAAAACATTCTGGACAGCAAATGTAACTGAACTAATTGAAAGGGCTGCTTATTATGCAATGGCGAGTTTCGTGGTGCTTTATCTTGGACGTCTCGGACTCGGCGATTATTGGCCAAGTACCTTAAACGGAATCTTATGGTTTCTCGTGTTCTTCTTACCCATTTTATCCGGAACCATTGCTGATGAAATTGGTTTTAAGAAATCACTACTCGGAGCCTTTGTTCTTCTGGCAATAGGATATTTTATCATGGGATATCCCGTATGGTTTGGAGGCGCAATTTTACTAGCTAAAGGTTCAAGTGAAATAACGAGTGGATATGATATTATCATTCCTGTAATTGGTGCCATTATACTTATTGGCATAGGTGGATCAGTTATTAAACCATGCATCTCAGGAACAATTCAAAAAACTTCCGGGAAAAGAGCAACACTGGGTTTTGGTATATTCTACATGATAATCAATGTTGGATCATTATTAGGAAGAGGCATAAGTTATATTGCCAGGAAAGAATTTGATCTTAGCTATATATTTGCAGTATCGGTAGCTGCCTCCATTGTGGCATTTTTTGTAGTTCTGTTTTTTTATAAAGAGCCTGAACAGGAAATAAAAGATAAGGCTAAAAAAACAGTTGCAAAAATTCTGTTAGACATGGTTCTTGTTTTGCGTAATCTTAGATTTGCTGTATTTTTACTTGTGATTAGTGGTTTTTGGTTCGTTTATGCACAAGTATACAATGTTCTCCCTAAATATCTGGAAATGGTAGTAGAAATTGATCCTGCTGTGGATATTTACACTATGGCCAATCCATTTGTTATTGTTTTTTTCCAATTATTAATTATACAACTATTCGGTAAGCTTAAACCAATTAAATCAATTATTATAGGTGGGATTATTATTGGACTTTCAATGTTAATAAACCTGGTACCAATACTTTTATATGGCAATATCAGAGAGGGTGTAAACCTTTTTTGGGTAACAATTCCTTTAGGTTCACTATTCATCGTTCTTACTGTGGCTTTAATTGCTTTTGGTGAACTTTTTGCAGCTGCCCGACAATTTGAATTTATAGGAGCTCTTGCTCCTAAAGGCAAGGAAGGTCTTTTCTTAGGTTATGCAAATCTTCCCATGGCAATAGGCGCATTAATTGGAGGACCTGCAGGCGCTGCTATTCTAAATGAGATAATGTGTAAGAATTCAATCATGCTCGAAAACGGGCTTTTGCAACTTGATCCTTTTTGGAATTCTTTAGGGTGGATAATTCTTATGGGAATCGGTATCGCCTCTGCTTTTTTCATGTGGTTATATAACCGGTGGATTCAAAAAAATCCTTTAAAATAGTCACCGAATTAAGAGCTATTTATTTAAAGATTAACAGTTTTATCTACACTATTACTATTATTTTTTGAGATATTGTGAAAAATAAATGATTAAACAGATATTTACAAGACGGCGCTGCGTATAACACGGGTCAATATTAGCGGGGTTTTGGTAGATTGCAAACTTCAAATTTTATGACAATAATAAAATTAAAGTTGCATAAAACAGTCAGATTAAATGATATAATACTAACTTTGTGTTATACATAAATTAAAATTATTAATCATGAGTAACGGTACAGTAAAATTTTTCAATAATTCTAAAGGTTTTGGATTCATCACCCCTGATGATGGCGGTAAAGATGTGTTTGTGCATAAAAATGGATTAATTGATAACATAACTGAAGGAGATAAAGTAAGTTATGAAGTAGAAGAAGGTCAAAAAGGATTGAACGCAGTAAATGTCAAAGTAATATAATATTATTCTTTGACTTCATAGTATTGTATAAGCCTGTCAAAGTTGATAGGCTTTTTTTATTTTTCAAAATTGATTTTTCTTTAGTAAGAGAGTATTATACCAATTGTAGCCAGTTAATTTTTGCTTAGTTCCGGTTAGCGCGGATTTGTAATCCGGGCTATAAATATTTACAACATCTCGGATAATAAGTGTCAATACCTTTCAATAATACTCATTGCAGCTTTCAGCCCATCGGCAGCACTGGAAATAATCCCCCCGGCATAGCCACTTCCTTCGCCTATCAGGTATAGGTTTTTGAAACCTTCGCACAGTCCGTTTTTCTCACGTAAAACCTGTATGGGCGATGATGTTTTACTTTCGAGACCCATAATATTTCCTGTTTCGAAACCTTTAATCTTACGGCTGAATTCTTTCAGGCTTTCCCGCATTGATGAACTTACTTCTTCGGGCAACAGCTCCCATAAAGGTGCCGGTATTAATCCTAAAGGATAACTGCTTTCTGCTTTTTGCGAAGGTGATGTTTTATTTATGAAATCCTGTATAGAGCAATAAGGTGCTTTGAAACCATCGGAATAATTGTAAAAGTTTTTTTCCAGTTTCTCCAGCCAGTCAAGAGCTTCCAATGCCGATATTTCTTTTCCAAGTAATTTTTCCAGATTTACACCGGCAACACAGGCAGCATTGGCAAATTTTGCATTACGCTGGTACAGGCTCATGCCATTCACAATATTTATATTGTCGTATGCCGAAGCTGGTACAACTATTCCACCCGGGCACATACAAAAAGTATAAACAGGAAGCTTGCCATCAATATTTGAAGTAAGGCGATATTCAGCAGCTTTAACACCGGGTAATTGTTTGTGTCCCCATTGGGCCTGGTTTATTATTTCCTGCGGATGTTCAACACGTGAACCTATGGCAAAATTTTTGGTGCGGAATTTTACTCCGTTTTTTATTAACATACGGTATGTTTCAAAAGCCGAATGACCGGGAGCAATTAAAAATAAATCAGTTTCAAAATCTCCTTTGCTGGTAATGGCTGTTGTTATTTTTCCGCCTTTCACCTTAATATCTTCGAGCATAGTTTCGAAAAGAATCTCACCACCCAGTTCTTTAAATTCTTCACGCAGGTTCTTTACTATAATTTTCAGTTTATCGCTCCCCACGTGTGGATGAGCCATGTAAGAAATCTCATCCGGTGCTCCGGCTTTTACATAGCTTGATAAAATAAATTTTCGTTCCAGCGAGATACGTTTCGACCTGGAAGTAAGTTTTCCATCGGAAAATGTTCCTGCTCCACCTTCACCAAAGGAGTAGTTGCTAATGGAATCAAAATGGCCTGTTTTTTCGAAGTTGTTAATCCCTTCAGCCCGTTTTGTAACATCTGTTCCGCGCTCAATAATGGTGGTGTTAAATCCGGCTTTTTGGAGAGCATAAGCAGCAAAAAATCCAGCGGGTCCGCTTCCAACCACAACTGCTTTTTTATCTCTTTTTTTGTATTGGATATCTAACTCGGGGATTTGTTCCGGTTCATCTCCTTTTATTTCTTTGGATGTAACAGCTACTTTCACTACCCAATGGATATAATTTTTTTTCCTTGCATCCAGACTTTTGTTTTCAATTTGACATGAAAAATTTCTTATGCGCAATTCTTTACCGATCTTCTTCTCAAGTTGTTCGGGAGTAAAATCAGTAGGTAGTTTAAGTGTAATCTGTTTATAACCCATATTGTTAAGATTGTTATACTAATTCTTCTTCAAAATATAGTATTTTAAAGTTTAGAATGGTATTAGCACAAATATCTAAGGAAAATAACAATAATCAAAAAACAAATTAATAATAATTATTGAACAGATCCATTATAGATGACAGAATAAGAATAAGAAAAAACCTGACAGAGTCTTTAAGACCTGTCAGTGTTTTAGTGGGGACAACGTTTTGCAGAGTGGGGAGCTCATTCAGCACAGTTAGAAACTCATTCAGCACAGTTAGAAACTCATTCAGCACTCATAGACAGTAATTCAGCACAGATAGAAACTCATTCAGCACAGTGGGGAACTCATCCAGCATAGATAGAAACTTATTCAGTACAGATAGAAACATATTCAGCACTGATAGAAACTCATTCAGCACAGTGGGGAGTTCATTCAGCGCAGTGGGGAGCTCATTTCACATAGTGGGGACATCATTTCACACTGTGGGAACATTTTGTTTAATATTCTAAAGCTTCTTCCTGATTATCTAAAACTCTGAATATGCCTTCTGCCAATGCTTCCATTTCATTTTCACCTGGTCGTACGTGATATTCTGTAAGTGTTCCAACGTATTCTTCCAGGTCATTATTGAATTTTTTGTTATATGCAATCCCTCCGGTTATAATAATAGCCTGGGCTTTTCCTTTTGAAGCTGCAAAATATGCTCCTATTTCTTTCGCAACCTGATATACAAAAGCATCATATATTAATTGAGCCTTTTTATCTCCATTCTTCACCATTTTTAATACTTCTCTCAGATCTTCTGTTCCCAAATATGCTTTTAACCCACTGTTTTGCGAAAAAAGTTTTATGACTTCATCTTCAGGCTTGCTGTAGCATAATTTCATTACTGCGCGTAAAGGTAAGGCACCTGCTCTGTTAGGTGAAAATGGTCCCATCCCTAATAATCCGTCATTTACATCTACTATTTTTCCTCCTGTTACTAATGAGATTGATATTCCACCACCCATATGGGCAATTACATAGCATGATTTCTCAAATGGGATTCCTTGTTGTAAAGCAATCTTTCGGGCAGTTATTTTAATGTTTAATGTATGTGCTCTTCCATTGCGTATTATGTCCGGAACTCCAGAGATTTCAGCTACCGGACTAATACTGCTTGTTGAAACAGGATCAACCGTATAACTATTTGGTAAACCGAATTCATCTTTTAATCGATTTGCCAATAAACTACCAAGGTTTGATGCGTGTTCTCCATAATGCCCTGATCTTGCATCATCTAAGAATGCTTGATTTATGCGATATGTTCCACCTTTGATAGGCTTAACTATTCCACCTCTGCCAACTACACCAATTACTTTTAACTCAGACTTTGAAAGATATTCGTCAATAAATGGTTTAATATGGGCACAACGATAATCCAATTGGTCTGCAATCCTTTCAAATGGTTCTAATTCCTTTTGAGGGTGACCAATGGATTGTGAGATTAATTCCCCCTGTCTGGTATAAAAAGCAACTTTAGTAGATGTTGAGCCGGAGTTTATAACAAGAACTACTTTATTATTCATACTTAAATATTTTGGCGGCAATATACATAATTATTACAAATAGTAATAAAGGTGTTCATAGTTTGTTTAAAGATCTGTTTAAATAAACTTCATACTAACCTCTTTCAGGAATTTTTCTTCGAGGGTTTCTGCTATTCGACGAACAACGGTTCTCCTTATTTCCAATTCAATTGGTAAGTTGGGATCTTGATGTGCAATATTAACACGGGTTCCGATTACAAAATGAATTTCGTCACTTTCTTTAATCAGTTTTACAATCTGGTCAGCAGGGCCTTTACCAAGCATGTAATTGTTATTATAGACTTTTAAAATTTCTGACACTTTGCTAAGGGTTAAAATGCCTTCCGTTACCAGATCAATTCCCGGCATATAAGCAATAGGAGGTAAGTCGGAATCGTGAAACTCAAAGTTGTCTTCAATTTCAAGATTAAGCTCGCGAGCAATTATATCGCCTGTGGTTGCACCACACAGAATTTTTTTACCTTCGAAGTTTTTAACTACATCGGCAAGTTGTTTGTCTCTTTCTTCTTCGTAAGGAGGGCCTGTACATATCAATAATTTACGTGGTTCACGAAAATATATAGCTGCACAACTGGTATCATCTTTAGCTTTGTAGCCATCGTTCTGGTAAGCCATATTTACTACTTTCCCTGCCAGTTTATTAGCCGAAATTTGCGGATCGTTATTTATTAATCTTTTTGTGAAGTCTTCAAGCTTATCATGTC
Organism: Bacteroidales bacterium; assembly: GCA_021108325.1. GTDB lineage: Bacteria > Bacteroidota > Bacteroidia > Bacteroidales > UBA12077 > UBA12077. Next base: position 84,124 of record JAIORB010000080.1, read on the forward strand.
CCCAGCCGAAAGGATATTTTTCGCTTCCCATACCAGATTGGGTAATACCATCACTACAAAAAATAATACGATCCTCTTTTTGAGCATAAAAGGTACAGTTTTTTAAAACTTTTCCTGAATTCTTCTCACTATCCAAAATGACACATTGCCAGCCCGGATTAAAAATCTGATTTTTTCTAATGATTATAGTTTCAGGATTATCATATTCCAGTATAGTTGTTTTTCCATCAGATTCTATATCAATAGTGGTAAAAGTAGAATAGCTGATATGTCTTTTGCTGCAAACTGGTAATGTATTCATTATTATATCAGCAATACGATTAACATCCTTATGTTCTTTCGTGAAATTAAGTGCCATTGTCGATGTTAATGTAGCAAGCATATTTGCTTTAACACCATGACCCATGCCATCAGAAAGGACAATTATTGTACGTTCATCTGATTTTATTCGTTCGGAAAGAAAAACATCACCGCAGATTCTTTCACCTTCGTGATTTTTTTGAATACAATCGACTTCTATATAGAATTTAGAGTTCAAAAGTTTATTTTTTTAGTTTCTGTTGAGACGCAATGCATTGCGTCTTTACTAATAAACTGGTTACTGTTTTTTCTTTTCCAGTTTATATAATTCTATAATTGAATTTAACATTTGCTCGGTTTCGGAGGCACCTTCTCCTAATAAGAATCCAATTTCTTGAACCATTGCCAGGTTTTTATCAATAACATCAGTTACTCTTTTCAAAACTTCTTCCTTACGAACTTCCGGCGAATACATATCTCTGAAAACAGCTCCGGTAATTTTATTTTTTCGAATAATAAAAACAGAAAGGTTAAGCAGATTATCGTCAATATGAATATCTCTGTTTAAAATATTTTCTCCTGTAGAAAACACATGCGTAAATAAATTGTAAATATTGAATGGAAGTAATGTTTTAAGATCAGCACCAACCAAACCCGGAATTACTTCATCAATTGTTTTAGCTTCTTCGCCCAGCGTTTCAATAAAACTATTGTTCGAATGTACTATTTTTAGATTTTTATCGATGATAACGATTCCCGAAGGAAGTTTTTGAAGCATACTACTAATTGTATCTGAAGCTTCTTTGGCAGTTTCTTTTTCCTTTTGAGCTACTTTTTCCGATTCTTGTAAGGCATTTTGTGTTTGTGCCAGTTTCTCGTTTGTCGATTTTAGTGCTTTAATATAATCATGTCTGTTTCGTAAAGAGAATGTTAAGCACATATCAACTTTTGCTAATCCTTTAGCAACAGCAATCGCAAAATCACGACAAGTGTCGTAACCACAAGCATTACATCCAAGATCGGAATTTTTACCTTCTTTCCCAATAGCTTTTAATATTTCATTAATTTTTTCTTCTGATGGTTTTTCAATTCTTTGATCATCATTTTTGAATGTCCTTGAATAATCCAGATCCCAAAATTTATCAACTTCTTTTTGCCATTTGTCTTTATCAAATTTCTTAAGTCGTTTATTGGCATAGTCTGTAACCCTGGTTCGTCTGTTGAATTTTTCTCCGCCTTTTGATGTGCCGGGTCCCATCAAACAACCATCACAATAATATAAATTAAAATGTTTTTTTATTGTTTCAATTTCTTTATGGAACTGCATTGTAGCATTAAGCATATTCATTTTCCCTTCGGCAGTAATAACATTACCACTTAAAAGATCTTCGTTAATTCCGGCGGCTTGCAACAAACCATTGGCAATTGGAAATAAAGAGCCTTTATATCCAATCGGAGAATCAAACTCAGAAAACTCAAGCTTACTTTCTTTTATCTTAAATTCATTAAACAATTCACGTAATTCCCGGAATGTTAAAACTGAATCTATCTTTCCATCTCCTTCGAATAAATTTGCCTCGTCTTTACTATCAATACACGGACCTATATAAATCACTTTAATGTTTTTACCATAAAGATGACGCACTATTTTTGCTGTGGCAATCATTGGTGATACTAATGGAGCAAGGTTATCCAATAATTCCGGTTGAAACTTTTCGATATGAGAAACAACAACAGGGCAAGTTGTTGAGATATAATACTTCCCTTTAAAATCACGAAACAATTCGGCGTACTTCAATGCAATAATATCAACACCAAACGAAACTTCGTTCACATAATCAAAACCTAATTGCTTAATCATCTTAACAAATTTCCTGTAATCTGTTATATCATGAAATTCACCCGAAATACTGGGAGCAACAATGGCAACTTTTTTTTCTTTAGATTTTAAGATTTCTTTGGTATCAGATTTTGAATCGCGATAAACAATTGCATCCTCCGGACAAACAGAAGTGCAGCTTCCACATCCAATGCATCTCTCAGGTATAATCCTGGCATAATCTCTGTTTACTTTAATTTCTATTGCATTTACCGGGCACACCCTTACACATGAATAACTTAAGTTACATTTATCTTTTAATATTTCAACAATTGGTTTCATAAAATCAAATTGTTTTCAAAAATTAAGAAAAGCCTGATTTAGTCTTTTCCAAAAAGGTTTTCCAATAAATAAATTACATTTTCAGGTGAAACATTCTGGTATTCTTTTCCATCTACTGTTATGATCGGTCCATTCTCACAGTTTTCATAGCAATGATTTCCATGGAAAAATACTTTGTCTTCCAGTTGATGTGCTTTAATGTAATCTTTTATTAATTGAACCGTTTGTTTATTTCCCCTTGAAAAGCAAGAGCTACCCAGACATATAACTATTTCTTTTTTCATTTATAAAAAATCAAAAGTAAAAACTTTCAGCTTTTAAATTGAATAATAAAGTTGTCTTTAAATTTATTGCAAGATAGATAATTTAATTGATTTTGCTGTAATCTTAGAATACATGTTGTACTATATATAAGCATTTTGGTAATGTTTATTCTTTACTCATTCAAATGCAACTAGTAGTTAATAAGTAAGTTATGTTGCGGGTTCTATGATTTACAATTAGTGTTAATAAAATAACAATGTTTATTAAATAACAATAATATTCGTATATTTGCAAAATACAGTATTCTGTAAATTTAATATTTTGGTTTATGCCAAATTTAGAAGAAATACTCGAGAAGTATCCATTTGTACAAAGAGATAATCTTATCCCTGTTTTACAGGATATACAAGATGAGTTTGGATACTTATCGGAAGAGGCTATTGTAAAAGTAGGAAAATATCTTAACCTGCCTACAGTTAAAATTTACGGTCTGGCTACATTTTATCATCATTTTCGATTTATTGCCAAAGGGAAATATCATATTAAGATATGCAATGGCACTTCTTGCCATGTTAATTCGAATATTTTAATAATTAACGAACTTGAAAAAAAACTGGGAATTAAAGATGAAGAGATAACGAAAGATGGCTTATTTAGTTTAGAGGAAACGACTTGTATGGCGGCATGTGGTGAGGGGCCTGTAATGGCTGTAAACGATAAATATTTTACTCATTTGACCATTGAAAAAGTTGCTGAAATTATTGATTCTTATAAAAGTATGGAAGAATAAAATATGTCAGAAAAGGCCAACTTTAAATATAAAGATTTCTTAATTGAAAATGTTCTAAAACTCAAATCTGATAAATCAGAAGAAGAAGTTGTTGCAAAACTAAATCTATTACAACGCAAAAAGATTAATAAACCAGTAATAACTGTTAGTATAAATTCTTCTTCGATTATATTGGGTGCACAGAAACTAAAAACTTATATAGAAGAATACCTGGTTGACAGGAATATTGATGCTGAAATCATTCCTGTTGGGAGTTTGGGTTTAAGTTCTTTAGAACCTGTTATCTCGGTTCAATTACCTGGGAAAACACGTTTGTTTTACAAAAAAGTATTACCCGAAAATGTAATTTCAATCCTTGATGGTTCTTTTAATAATTTTATTCAGGAAGAAAATATTCTGGGGCAATTGAAAAACGATATACAAGATACGTGGGAACAGGTACCTTTTTTAGATGAACTGGCTTATTTCCAAAATCAACAAAGATTAATTTTAAAAAACTGTGGATTTATAAATCCTGAATCAATAGAAGAATATATAGCTTCAGGCGGGTATAAGTCGTTTTATAAAGTAATTAGCAAAAATACACCTGAAGAAGTTTGCGATATAATTGAAAATAGTATGCTTCGTGGACGTGGAGGCGAAGGTTACTTAACGGGGAAGAAATGGAAAATAGCTTATGAAACACCCGGTGATCAGAAATATTTAATCTGCAATGCAGGTGAAAGCGATCCTGGTGCATTTATGGAACGACTACTTATTGAAAGTGATCCACATAAGGTAGTTGAGGGAATTGCGATTTCGGCCTATGCAATAGGTGCACAGAAAGCTTATATATATATCGAATCCGAATACAAGCTTGCCATTGAACGAGTTAAAAATGCAATTACTCAAGCCAGAGAATTTGGATTGTTAGGACATGATATTTTAGAAAGTGGCTATAACTTAGAAATTATCATTAAAAAAGGAGCTGGTGCTTATGTTTGTGGTGAAGAAACGGCATTGATAAGTAGTCTGGAGGGGAAACGTGGCAGACCACATTCAAAACCTCCATATCCTGCTACAAAAGGATTATATAATCAGCCTACAGTAGTTAATAATGTTGAGACACTGGTTAATGTACCGATAATTATTGAGAAAGGTATAGAATGGTATAAGTCAGTAGGAACAAAGGATAGTAAAGGAACGAAAGTTTTTTCCATTTCGGGGAAAGTAGAATACAATGGTTTAGTAGAGATTGAAATGGGAACGAAACTCCGCGATGTGATATTTCGTGTAGCCGGGGGAATGAAAAACGGGAAAAGATTTAAGGCTGTTCATATTGGAGGACCATCGGGCGGAAGCTTAACCGAAAGACATTTGGATACTTTGATTGATTATGAATCTATAATGTTAACAGGAGTGTCTCTTGGTTCTTCAGGAATGGTTGTACTTGATGAGGATAATTGTATAATTGATATGGTTAAATATTTCATGAACTTTATGCAGAAAGAAAGTTGTGGAATTTGTATTCCTTGCCGTGAGGGAACCAGAAGAATGTATGAAATACTTGATAATATTAGCAAAAGACCAAAAGATGAAAATGGCCATACTACTCTGCAACGCTTTAAAGGTGTTATGCAACTTGAAAGTTTGGCTGAAGTATTAAAAGATACTTCTATGTGTGGATTAGGAAAAAAAGCATCAAATCCGGTATTGAGCACTCTTAAATGGTTTAGAGAAGAATACGAAGAACATATTTTTGAACGCAACTGTGAGGCTGGTGTTTGTCAGGAATTAAGAACTTTTGAAATTGATGTTGATGCTTGTACCGGTTGTACATTATGTGCAAAGAAATGCCCGACAGGTGCTATATTCGGCACAGCTAAGAATGCTCATTTTATTGTTCAGGATAAATGTATTGGTTGTGGAATTTGTTTTGATACCTGCAAATTCTCGGCAATAATTAGTAAGTAAGTATTTTATAAACTATCATCATGCTTATTGATATAGAGGTTAATAATAAAAAGATACAGGCTAAAAAAGGAGAAACCATTCTCGAAACTCTTAATAGGAATGGTATAAAAGTTCCTACTTTATGTCGAATGGAGGGTTTTACACCAACCGGGGCATGTCGAATGTGTGTGGTTGAGGCTGAAGGTAAATCAGGATTAATTCCTTCTTGTTCGTACCAGATTGAAGAACCGATTAAAATCAGAACACATTCTCCACGGGTAATTCAAGCCAGAAAAATGCTTGTTGAATTATTGCTTTCTAATCACCCTGATGATTGTTTATATTGTGCAAGTAACGGTAATTGTCAGTTACAGGATTTAGCTGTTGAACTGAATATAAGGGAAAGAAGAATATCAGGAGAAAAAACAAAATCCAATTTGGATCAATCAAGTCCCGGGATTGTTAAGGATCCGGCGAAATGTATTCTTTGCGGACGTTGTGTAAGAGTTTGTGAAGAAGTTTTAGATGTATCTACATTTGATTTCTATAAGCGTGGCAACAAAACAGCAATTGTTACCAGTATGAACAAAGACCTTAATTTTTCGAATTGCATAAACTGTGGACAATGTCTGTTGGTTTGTCCAACAGGAGCATTATACGAAAAAACAAATTTGGATATTGTTCAACAGATGTTGAGTAATACAGATGTAACTGTTATTGTTCAATATTCACCGAGTATTTCTGTTTCAATAGCTGATGAATTAGGATTACGTTCAGGAAAGGATATCAATGGTGTTTTAAATGCTGTTTTAAGAAGAATCGGGTTTAATAAAGTTTTTGATACATCTTTTGCAGCTGATGTAGCAATTTTTGAACAATCAGCAGAGCTCGCAGACAGAATTAAAAATGACGAAAATTTACCTATGATGAGTAGTTGTTGTCCGGGTTGGATTAAGCATATGGAACAGTCTCATCCGGATATGATTGATAATGTTTCTACAACCAAATCACCACAGCAAATATTGGGAACTTTAATAAAAAGTTATTTTGCACAAAGAGAAGATATATCGCCGGAAAAAATATTTTCAATTTCTATAATGCCTTGTACTGCTAAAAAGTTTGAGGCTCAACGTGAAGAAATGACACACAAAGGTATTTCAGATATTGATGTGGTATTAACAACACGTGAATTACTTAAACTTGTTAAACTTTATGGTGTTGATGCACAGTCATTAGATGAAGAAATGCCTGATATCCCTTTTAATACCCGAAGTTCAGCAGGGAAAATGGTTTCGGTTACGGGTGGAGTTGCTGAAGGTGTAGCACGAACTTTAAACTATCATCTTACCGGAGAAGAATTATCAGATATAAAAATCACTAAATTAAGAGGATTTAAAGATAGAAAAGAAGTATCTGTAAAAATTGGAAAACAAGAAATTGGAATTGCGGTCGTAAGTGGAATAAAATCAGCTAATAAGCTTATAGCCGAAATCAGGGAAGGTAAAAGTGATATTCATTTTATTGAAATAATGGCCTGCCCCGGAGGATGTATTAATGGCGGTGGGCAAGCTTTTAATAATGATGAGAAAACATTAAAGACCAGATCAAAAACTATTTATGATTTAGATGATAAAGAAGCGATTAATGTTGCTCACAAAAACTCAAATCTTATTAGTTTATATGATGAATTTCTGGGTGAACAATTAAGTGAGAAATGCATTAAATTACTTCATACCAAATATAGTAAACGTGATGTATTGCTTTAATTTAACATGAACAAGGTGTCTAATAAAAACAGAGATTTAGTTTATACGCTAAAAAACAGATGCAGAGTATGTTATACCTGTGTTAGGGAATGCCCTGCCAAAGCCATTAAAATTATTAACGGGCAGGCCGAAGTATTAAATGAGCGATGTATTGTTTGTGGAAATTGTACAAAAGTTTGCAGCCAGGGAGCTAAAGTATTTTTAAACACGGTCGACCACGTTTATAATTTGTTAAAAAATGGCAATAAAAATATTGCTATTGTAGCCCCAAGTTTTCCGGCCGAATTTACAGAAATATCAAATTATAAGATTTTTGTTTCAATGGTTCGGGCCATTGGCTTTGATATAGTTTCAGAAGTTGCATTTGGAGCAGATTTGGTGGCAAAAAAATATAGAGAATTAATAGATCAGAAAAATGATAAATGTTTTATATCATCTGATTGCCCTGCAGTTGTTTCGTATATTGAACATTACCATCCGGCATTGGTAAAAGATTTAGCCCCCATTGCTTCACCAATGGTTGCAATGTCGCGGGTTATGAAAAAAAAATATGGAGATGATATTAATATAATTTTCATAGGACCCTGTGTTGCCAAAAAATCGGAGACTGACGAAGTGGACGAAATGATCACTTTTACCGAGTTGCGTGATATTTTTGAACAAAAAGAAATTACACAGAAAACAGTTCAAGCTTCCGAGTTTGATCCTCCATTAGGTGGTAAAGGCGCAATTTTCCCTGTTAGCAGAGGATTGTTGCAAACTGCCGGAGTTACTGACGATGTTTTTGATGGAAATATTATTGTAGCCGAAGGTAGAAATAATTTTCAGGAAGCAATTAAAGAATTTGAAGATGGATTATTACGCTCTCAACATCTGGAATTGCTGAGCTGTGATGGATGTATAATGGGGCCGGGAATGTCGAGCAAAGGAAAACATTATACACGCAGAATACTTATAAATAATTATGTTCAGAAAAAGATTAATAGCTTAAAAAAAACTGAGTGGCAAAAACATATTGATGAATATATTGATATTGATTTGACTGCACAATTTGAACCCAAAAGAAAAACTCTAAAGTTTCCGGATTGGACTGAAGTAAAACAGGTTCTAAAATCCATGGGAAAGAAAGACCCAAAAGATCATTTAAATTGTGGTGCGTGTGGTTATGAAACTTGCGAAGAACATGCCATTGCAATTGTGCAGGGATTAGCCGAAAATGAAATGTGTTTGCCTTTTACAATAGAAAAATTACATAATTCGGTTAACGAGCTGGCTATTACTAACGATAAGTTAACTTCCATACAACAAGCCTTAAAGCAATCGGAAAAGATGGCTAGTATGGGACAGTTATCGGCAGGAATTGCTCATGAGTTAAATAATCCATTGGGTGTAGTAGTTATGTATGCCAATATTTTACTTGACGAAGCACCAAAAGATTCACAAATATACAAGGATATTAAATTGATTGTTGATCAAACCAACAGATGTAAGAAAATAGTTGGTGGTCTATTAAATTTTGCCAGAAAAAATCAGGTAAACTATAGTAAGATTAATATTATCAAATTGGCAGAACAATGTATTGAGGCTGTTATCATTCCAAAAAATATTGATATTCACATTAATTCATCAGAATTGAACGATCCTTTTGCAATGCTTGATCATGAGCAAATGACACAGGTTCTTACAAATCTTATTAAAAATGCGATTGATGCAATGCCGAAGGGAGGCAAAATTGAAATCAAACTGGAAGAAAATAAAGAAAATGTAATTTTTAGTATAAAGGATTCAGGAATTGGAATTGAACCGGCAGCTCTTGATAAAATATTTGAACCTTTTTATACGACTAAAGGCATAGGAGCAGGGACTGGATTGGGGTTAGCTACAGCTTATGGAATAGTAAAAATGCATAAAGGGAAAATAACAGTGTATTCAAATAACGATCCTGAAAAGGATTCAACAGGAACTGAATTTAAAATATCAATTCCAAGATTTGTGTAATTTGAAATCATTAATTATGACAGATAATAAAAAACTTATATTAATAGCAGATGACGATTTGGATTACTTGTTTCAAATGGAACATTATGTTAAAAGCTTTGGTTTTGATGTTGTTAAGGCTGAAAGCCAAAAAGAAGCTGAAATATTAATTGAAAATACAAAACCTGATCTTGCGATTTTCGATCTAATGATGGAAAGAGATGATAGTGGTTTTATTTTATGCTATAAGATGAAAAGAAAACATCCGGATGTTCCTATAATTTTAGCTACTGCAGTAGCATCAGAAACAGGAATTTCGTTTGGAGTAAGCTCAAACTCTGATAAACAATGGATCAAAGCAGACTTATATCTGGAAAAAGGAATTAGGAAAGATCAATTACATAAGGAGATTAATAAATTGCTTAAAATATAGTGACAGAAAAACCCTGTCTGCGACAGGCAGGCTGACAGAGCCTGTGGGTTGATAGCGGGAAGGAGAGGCCTGTCAGAGTTTGAGTGAAGCGGCAGTTGGCAGTGGCAGAACACAGATACAGTTGGCAGTCCCGAAAACTTTCGGGAGTAGTTTATTAACTTGTAAATTGGCAAAAACCTGAAACCTGAAGCCTGAAATTTGAAACTAATTAAACAACTATTCGATGAAGAATTTAAATGTAATGGTGGTTGACGATGAACCTGGAATACGTTCCGGGGTGAGCCGGATATTAAATAATTTTACGGTTAGTTATCCATTTATGGATGCTGATATTGACTTTAATATAATTGAGGTTGAGACAGGAGAAGAAGCGATAGAAAAAATTAAATCAGATCATATTGATATTGTTTTACTAGACAATAAATTGCCCGGAATACAAGGTACAGACGTTTTGGAATTTATTAATGAAAACAAACCCGAAATTCTGGTAATGATGATAACATCTTACGCTTCATTGGAGCTTGCTGTAAAAGCGACAAATAATGGTGCTTACGATTTTATACCAAAACCATTTACTCCTCAAGAGTTAAAGTCATCTCTTGAAAACGCAACGAAACATCTTTTCCTTCGTGGTATGACCAAAAAGATGAAAAAGGAAGGAAAGGAAATTCGATATCAATTTTTATCTGTTTTGTCGCATGAACTTAAAGCGCCATTAAATGCAATTGAAGGATATTTACGTTTAATGCAAGATAAAGATGCAGGCGAAAATATTGCAGACTATGAGCAGATGATTGATAGATCTTTGAAAAGGATTAAGGGAATGCGCAATTTGATTATGGATTTACTTGATTTAACTAAAATTAATTTTGAAAAGAAAACTGAAAAATTCAGAACAATTATATTGGGCGAAATAGCTCAGTTTTCAATAGAAGCGATGAATCCTTATGCCATACAAAAAGATGTGCAGATTAAACTTTTAGATGAGGAAAATATAAAAATAAATGCAGATCCCGGTGATATTGAAATAATATTTAACAATCTGATATCTAATGCGGTAAAATATAATAATGATGGTGGTGAGGTTCTTGTTTCATTAAAATCTGTTAACGATAAAATATATATTATTGTAAAAGATACCGGAATAGGTTTATCGCAGGAAGAAACAGATAAATTATTTGATGAGTTTTTCAGGGTTAAAAACGAACAAACAAAACATATTACCGGTAGCGGATTAGGTTTGTCAATAGTTAAGCGTGTTGTAGATTTATACAATGGCGAAGTTCATATTGATAGTAAAGTTGGTGAAGGTTCAATTTTTACTGTAATATTGCCAATGTAATTTTTTTTTGTAAATTAACGAGTTAAAATAATTTTAAATATTATGAATATGCTTCCAGAAAAAACAATAGGAAGATTAAGTGAATATAGAAGAACCTTATTGAATTGTTTGGCTAAGGGTAAAACACACATTTATTCACACGAGCTGGCTAATTTACACAATATAACGGCCGTTCAGGTGCGCAGAGATATTATGCTTATTGGATATTCAACAACTTTGAAAAAAGGTTATGATGTAAAAGCTCTTATTGATGTTATAGGTGAAATAATTGACACTGAAGAGGGGTTAAATGCTGCAATTATTGGAATAGGTAATTTAGGACGTGCCATTACAACCTATTTTAACGGAAAAAGAACAAAGCTTAAAATTGCAGCTACATTTGACACTGACCCGGAAAAATCGAATCGTGTTATTTCGGGTGTTAAGTGTTATCCAATGAGTGAATTAAATAAAATAATTAAGGAGCAAGATATTTCTATTGGAATACTTACTGTTCCACCGGAAGATGCTGCTGCTGTTACAGAAACACTTATAATGGCTGGGGTAAAAGGAATTCTTAATTATACTTCAACTCCGTTAAATGTTTCTCCTAATGTACATTTAGAGGAATATGACATGATTACTTCGCTTGAAAAGATTGCTTATTTTGTAAAACAAAAAGAGGATTAGAAAGTTTATTAATTGTGAATAGTGGGTTTTTAATTAATTTTAGAACAAATCACAAATCACAAATTATTGTAAATGCAGATTCACAGAGATTTTGAGAGTTTAGGAAAGATAAAGAATGCTGTTGTAACCACTGGTACTTTCGATGGAGTTCATTTTGGCCATAAGGTTATAATTAACAGGCTCAGTTCTTTGGCGAAAAACATTCAGGGAGAGTCTGTTTTGATTACTTTTCATCCGCATCCGCGAATAGTATTATACCCTGATACAGTCGGTAAAGATTTAAAACTGATTAATACGCAAAGAGAAAAAATTCAGCTTCTTGAAAAAACAGGCTTGGACCATCTTGTTATAATAAACTTTACCAGAGAATTTGCAGAAACAACTTCAAAGGAGTTTGTCGAAAATATTTTGCTCGGAAAGCTTTATGCAAAGATTATTATTGTTGGATTTAATCATCATTTTGGGCATAATCGCGAAGGAGATTATTCTTACCTTTACGAATTAACCAAAACACATGATTTTAAGGTTGAAGAAATCCCTCAACAGGATATAGAAAATGAAACTGTAAGTTCAACTATCACAAGAAAAGCATTGCTGGAAGGCAGGATTCAAAGAGCCAATGCTTACCTTGATCATTTTTTTATTATGACCGGCGAGTTGAAAAATGGACATCCAAAATGTAAGCAAGTTGGTTTTCCTACTTTAGAGATGATTATTGAAGAAGATGTAAAACTAATTCCATTGGAAGGTGTTTATGCTATTAGTCTAAATTGTGAAGGAGATAGATATCGCGGAATGTTGAATATTAAAATATTTTCAGGTACAAACCAGCCGGGTGTTCAGGTTCATTTATTCGACTATGATTCAAATTTTATTCTGAAGGCTAAGGATGCAACAATAACTTTTCATAAAAGAATGCGCGATGAGTTACAGCTAGATAATGTTGAAAGTCTTAAAATACAATTAGAGAAGGACAAAACTGAAATAGAAGAGTTGATTTATTAATTGAAATTTGGACAAACTCAGAACTATAAACTTTTTTCATTCCATCACATCCCAAATCTTGTTCTTTAATTCAATAATTTCAGGGTTATTCAATGTTCTGATCTTGTTATTGATAGTAAACTTTTCTTTAATTTTTACAGGAGCTTTGCTAAAAACATATATATCATTTCCAAGTAGTAATGCCTCATCAATATCGTGTGTAACAAAAATTACAGTACGTTTATCGGTTTGCCATATTTGGCGAAAAGCCTTTATCAGGTTGAGTTTTAGTTTTAAATCAAGAGCCTTAAGAGGTTCGTCCATTAAGATTAAATTTGAAGGAAATGAAAATGCTCTTGCAATAGCAACACGTTGTTTCATTCCGCCACTTAACTTCGAAGGATAATAATCAGCAAAATTTTCAAGTTCAACTAATCGAATGTATTTTGCAGCAATCAAATCTTTTTCTTCTTTTGAATATAAATCTTGTAAAACAAAAGCAATATTTTCTTTTGCTGTTTTCCAGGGAAGAAGCCTGGGTTCCTGAAAAATATAAGAAATTATTTTATCGTTGAATCCTGAAAATTTTCCTGAATCTGCCTTTGTTGTATTACTGATCATATTTAATAAGGTTGTTTTTCCACAACCCGAAGGGCCCAGAATACAACTAATAGTATTTTCTTGAAACTCAATATCGAAATCCTGAAAAAGATTTATATCCTGAAATGACTTATATAGATTTTCAATTTTAAGTGCCATGTTTACTTCCAGATAACAATTAGTTTTTCTATTCTACGAATAATCATTTCAAACAAATAACTTATAATAACAGCAATAATGGTCCATGCTATAACCTCATTTACAATTAAATAGGTTTGTGCTGTTTGCATTAAAGTGCCAATTCCAAATTTAGGCTGACTCAAAACTTCACCAATAATTATTGCCCTCCATCCAAATCCCATAGCGCTGGATGCTCCCGAAAAAATAAAAGGTGTTATAGCCGGCAAATAAACTTCTTTTACAATTTTAAGCTGATTAACTTTATAAATACGTGACATCTCAATTAAATCATGATCAACATTTTTTATTCCGTCAATAACATTGGTACAGATAAACGGAAACATAGTTAAAAATGCAATAAAGACAGCAACCATATCAACCTTGAACCAAATTAAAGCCAAAAGGATTAAAGAAATTACCGGAATTGAACGGATGGTAACAAGAATTGGTTTTAAAAAAGCATTGAATGATCTGTTAATGCCGGCCAAAACTCCTAACGACACTCCCAGAATAAAAGATATTATAAATCCGATTATTCCACGAAGAACTGTAGCACCTACGATTATAATAAAGTTTTTCGAAATAATTAATTTAAAGGTTGCAATAACAGTGGATTCCGGCGAAGGTAAAATCAACTCAGAATTATACAGCATAGAAGCTATTTTCCATAAACCAATTAATATCAGTACTGATATAAGAGATATTATTCTGGTTTTAGAAAAAGCATTTTTCATTCGAAGTAAATATAATTTGATCGAAAATTACAAATAAAATTTGGTTTTTAGAAAATCAGGTATGTACAGGGAATAAATAATTTTCAAGAAATTATTTGGTTAGATGGTCGTTAATTTTTTTAAGCAGGAAGTCAGGCCTGACAGGTTTAGAAATATAATCATCACAACCAAATTCCATTGCTATGGCTTCATCGTCAGACAAAGCAAAAGCTGTAAAAGCAATAATCGGAATATTTCTGTTAACACTTCGTATGAATTTTGTTGCTTCTAATCCCCCCATTTCCGGCATTCTGATATCCATTAAAATAACATCAATATCAGGATTTTTCTTGAAAATATTAACTGCTTCTTCGCCATTTTCAGCATGAAAAATTTTAATCTTGGTTTTTCTCAATGCCATCTCAATGATTACATAATTATGTATTTCATCATCAGCAATTAAAATGCTTTTTTTACTCCAATCGTATTTTATTGATGAATTCATGTTATTTTAATTTAAAACCTTAAAGGTATACGCTAATTTGAATAAAATATTATAATACAGACTAAATTTAAGAAATATTTATGATTCTTTATTAAGGGAATCTCAAAAAAATCATTTATTTCAAGAAACAAATAAACTAAATAAGATGCAAAGCATATTTTTTTGTAATAGCTGTAGCTATTTCATAAAAAATATAACGAAGTCAGATTGCTTAGTTTCTTTGTTCCCATAGGGTTATTATAGTTTTTCATCCCGATAGTGTTACAAAAATTCTCATTGTCTTTAAAAAGCTATGAAAATCTTGATGCAAAGGAATTTTTAGAGACTCCCTTAATTAAAGGTAAAAATTATTATCAGGAATTTTACCACCGACAATATCAGGATTCATTTCAAAAAAGATTTTCAAATATTCATTTATTTGATTTTTAATTTTATTAGCTTCTTCAAAATTAAGGTTAGAACGGGGAATAGATGATTTTGCGACTTCAATATTGGGCAGAATATCATATTTAACAATTAATTTAGCAGCTTCATCTTTGTTTTTATTTACCCAGTTTGTTGATTGTTTATAGTTTTTCAATATTTCCTGTAACTTATCGGGGTTATTTTTTGCAAATTCAGTTTTAACAAGCAATGCAGTTTGAGCAATTGGAATATTGTTATTTACCTTTTGCCATTCTTTGTTTAGATCAAAAATAGGATAAACCTTTTTGTTTTTTTGCATAACCAAACTAACCAATGGCTCTGAAATTACTCCTAAATCGGCCTGCCCGGCAGCAACGGCATTTGCCAAATCAACATGAGTAGGAAAGGAGTAATCTAATTCAATATCTTTTTCCGGATCAATCCCATTTTTAATTAATAGATGTCTAAAAAGAACGTCGGGAGTCATTCCTTTTGCCATTAAGTGAATTCTTTTTCCTTTTAAATTATCCCAGCTTTGAATGCTTGTGTCATTTCCAAATAAATACAAAGTTCCCCAAACAGGAATAGCAGCTAGCTGGTATGGAATATTTTTATTATAAAGTATAGCTCCCATGGTTGTAGGTAGTATTGCAAAATCAACTTCATTTTCAAGCATTAATTTCCGAACCTGTATAGGTTCATTATAAATTGTTATTTTAATATTTGCATTGGGTGTATTATTTAAGCCATCAATCATTTTTACCATTCCCATAGCGGATGGTCCCTTTAGTGTAGCGATTTTTATTTTTTGGATTTCTGTTTGTTGCTTACAAGCTGTAATTGCTAAAAATAAAATAATTATCAAATATATCTTTCTCATAAGATTAAGTTTAAAAGCAAATCTAATGAAATTTAAATAATGTTTAGGAACATTAAAAAACTTGTAATATTTATTCTAAATAAAATACTAATTTTAGTATAAGATTAGTTATAATTACTTAAACAAATATCAGGTTAATACGATGAAAGTAAAAAGTGCATTTTTAATTCCCTATTTCTTTTTGAGTTTTGTATTAAGTGGCTTAGGGCAAAACAAAATTGTTTATTCAGGTAAGGTTATTGACAGCAAAGACAATACACCTGTACCATTTTGTAATGTATACATAGAAAATACGAGTATAGGAACAGTTACTAATAACGATGGCGATTTTAGAATATCTATCCCAGGAAGGGTTTATAATAATTTATGTTTTTCATTTATAGGTTATAAAACAAAGAAAATACCTATGAAGAATTTGTATGGGAAAGACAATATTATTCGATTAACAAAAGATAAAATTGCTTTAGATGAAGTTATAATTATGCCCGATAGCACACTATTGGGTTTTTTAAGAAAAGCTTATCGGGCAATTGATAAAAATTACCCACAATACCCGACAAAAATGGAAGGCTTTTATAGAGAAACAAAATCAACAGCACAAAATGAATATTTATATTTTTCAGAGGCTATTTTAAACGTTTTTAAGAATTCATATAAGTATGAAAATGATCCGGGACAAATTGAAATAATTGAATCTAGGAAGAAAGATTTTCCCAAATATAGGGAAGTAATCAATGTTAGGTTTTATGCCGGTGCATTTATTCCTTTAAACATGGATTTTGTTCTTAAAAGGAGCGATTTTATTAATCCTAAACATTTTAACAGATACTTATATCAGCTTACTAATGTTACTAAATTTGAAGGAAGAACTGTATATGAAATTTCCTTTGATACTAAAAATGATACTTTAAAAGGGAACAAGAAAGGTAAATTTTATCTGGATAAAAAAACTTTGGCTTTTATAATGGCAGAATTTGAAAGTACGTCAAGAGGAATAAAGGAATATAATTCAAAGAATCCAAATGTGTATGATGGTGTAGAAAGAAATTATTTTGTTCAATACTATTTTTATCAAAATAAATGGCACTTAAAATATTGCAAAATGTTTGGGACAGGAATTAATACTGCTTCGAATGCAAAATTGAAATTTGGGACAGAATTCTTAACAACAAGTATTATGGTTGATTCTGTTGAGACTATACCTTATGAAAAACAATTAGGTTACTACGATATATTTCTTGACGAAGCGCAACCATATGACTCAACCAATTGGAAAGATTTTAATATTATAAAAACGAATAAAGATTTATTATATTCAATTGATCAGGCAAAAGATGTTTATTCACAAGAAATACCAGCTCCAAAAGAAAATAAGTTAATCACATTTGCTAAACGACTTAATTTAAATTATGGAGTAAGTGTTTTTCAAAATAAAATGCCAGCAGGTGAGTATCAGGTTATTTTTGATAATAATTTGATTTTGCAAAACCTTGATAATACAGAATATCATTTAGCTTTAGAAATGGCAATGGCATATCAATTAAACAAAAATTATGCTTTAAAATTTTCATCTATGGGATCATTAGATAAAAATATTAATTATGAGTTTTATGGATTAGCATTCGGATATACTAAAAACATAAAACAAAAAGGTAGACCCTTATTTTTAAAGGCTGATTTATACGGATATTATGATTCGTATGGACTTGTTTTTGATAAATCATTAAAAAATATTGAATACGGTAATAAACAAATTTCAGATAATAAACTTGTAACACAAATTGCTCGTGAAAGCTGGGGCATAAGACCGCAATTAAGTCTTTCATATCAGGCAACAAGATTAATTGAAATATACTTATCATGTTCATATGGTTTTAATTTAATTTATAATCATAAATTAAAATTTGAAGAGGAATCGGGTTTGTTTAAAAAGACATATAAAGAAGACATTATTGACGGAACAATAAATTATAATAGTAACCCAATAGATTTAAATACAATTGATATAAATCCATTTATTATAGGCTTTGGATTTAATTTCGGTTATAATTAGTAATTTGAAATTTTAAATTTGTTCTTAAAAGTGGTCAACCTTATTTAGGCATTGACCGGCAGTAACCAGTAACCAATAACCAGTAACTTTAAACTCAAAACTCAAAACTTAGAACTAATATATAAAACCTGACAAATATCATTTGTTGCATAAACAAATACTCCCTATCTTTGTTAACGAATTAACAGTAATAACTATTTACTCTTTCTGAGAAACGGATACGTTTCTGTTTCAAGGTTAAAGAATAAATCTAATCCGGAGGAAATCTGATGGAAAAGAGAATTGGAACCGCACTTATTTTGATAGAAAGCACCGACGTAGTTCAGCAAATGAACGAAATTGCTTTCAAACATTCCAACATTATAATTGGCCGACAAGGTTTGCCACGAAGCAATGGCCAAAACATTATTTCTCTAGTTCTTGAAGGTACAACAGATGAGATTGGTTCTTTAACCGGTCAGCTTGGACGCTTAAAAGGCATTCAGGTTAAGTCAGTACTTTTAAAGAACCGAAATAATGAAGAAAATACTTAAACTTTTATTTTTTCTACTAATCTCTTTTAGCTCACTTGCGCAACAGTATGAGTTCAAGGGGATTGTAATGGATTCCGAAACTAATGAGAATTTAGGCGGTGTTCATATACAGTTAATCAATCAAAATCAATCTAATAAATATTATTCAATCTCTAATTTAAAAGGAGAATTTAATATTAAAGGAATTGAAAAAGGTGAATACCAAATTTTAACTTCTTATGTAGCTTATAAAAAATATAAGGAACTTAAATTGATAAATTCTGATATTCGGTTTGATCTTCAGTTAGAAAAAGAATTAATTAATCTGGGCGAAGTTATTGTAAGCAGTAGTAGACAAGAGCAAAAGATAAGGGAAGTTCCTGTTCCTTTGGAAATTGTTGATCAAAAGCAAATTGAGTTATCATCTTCGTTTACAGCTTCCGATATTCTGGCACAGGAACCTGGAGTTGCGTTAAGTCGCGATGGTGTTTGGGCTACAGGTATTAATATACGAGGTTTAAGTCAGCAACGAATTGTGATGTTAGTTGATGGTAACAGAATTGAGACTGCCACAGATTTAATGGCTTCAATGTCGTTTTTTGATATGGATGATATTAAACGAATTGAAGTAATAAAAGGAGCATCATCATCGCTTTATGGAACAGGAGCAATGGGAGGTATTGTTAATGTAATAACTAATGAAGGTTATTTTAATTCATCTGCATATTTTAATGGCCACTTTAATACAGGATATAGTACTGTTAATGATTTATTTACCAGAAAACTTGCATTTAACTCAGGGTCAAAAAGATGGTATGTTAGCCTTAGTGGCTTAATGCGTGATGCAAATGATTTAGAAACACCTGAGGGAACATTAAATAATAGTCAGTTCGAAGATAAAAGTATTTCTGCAACAGCCGGATTTAAAGTAAAAGATAATCATACCTTAAAATTGAAATACCAATATTTCGATGCCGACGATGTTGGTATTCCCGGTGGTGCTGCTTTGCCGGGTCCTTCTACAGCAACCTATACTGATGCAAAACGACAGATGTTTTCTGCTAATTACGAAATTAAAGATATTTCAGAATCATTTAAATTATTTAATATTCGATATTTTCATCAATATATTTTGAGAGATGTTGACTTAATTCCGAACATATCAACTGTTACTCCAACATCTATTACAACACCTGAGCTATTTACTCCTAGTGGTGAGCATACAACCGATGGTATTCAAATTCAAAGTGATTGGAGTTTTAGTGAAAGTAATTATTTTATTGCTGGAGTAGATATTTGGAGAAGAAAATTAATAACCAGCCGTGAAAAATATATTCGGGTTGATATGTTGGATTCATTAGGGAATATTACGGTAACGAATAATATTGAGCGTGGTGAAACTCCAATTCCTGAATCTTGTTTTGGAAGTGCCGGCTTGTATCTTCAAAATGAACAAAAGTTTTTAAATGATGATTTAAAATTGATCATAGGTGGCCGTTTGGATGGAATCCGAATTGCAAACGAACAGGCATTTGATTACGATTATTTAATAGTGAATGGTACAAGGAATGATTCGCCACCAAATCAGCGAATTACTTTCGATGAGAACGAAGAATACAAAATATCTTGGAGTGCAAATTTGGGTATTTTATATGCACTTACTAATGACATGGATTTAAGTTTGAATACAGGGAGATCATTTCGTGCACCTTCATTGGAAGAAAGTTTTAAGTATATTGATTTAGGGAACATGGTTCGTTTGGGCGACCCAAACCTTGATCCGGAAAAAGGATATTCGATTGATTTAGGATTGCGAATTTGGAAACCAAAATTCAATTTTAAAGTGAATGGTTTTGTCAACTGGCTTTCGGATATGATTGTCGAAGAATCCGGGGAGTTTATTTATTCTTATACAACAGGCATTGTCGATACAATTCCGGCCTTAATTAATGCAAATGTTGATGAAGCAAGACTTTATGGTGTTGATTTAAGTTTCCAATATAATTTCTACAAGAATTTTGTTTTACATGGTTCAGGTTCTTTTGTTAGAGGAGAAGATACTAAAAACGAAACTAATTTACCTTTAATTCCTCCAATGAATGGTAGATTAGGTTTAAAATACAACTTCCCTAAATATTTTGGAGTGGATTTAATTGCAATCGGATTTGCCGATCAGGATAAAGTGGCCGATGGCGAATCAGAAACCAAAGGTTTTGCTCGTTTCGATTTTATGATTCATTCAACTTTAATCAACATTGATTTTGCCAAACTACAATTATTTGGAGGTGTGGAAAATATTGGAGATAGGGCTTATGGCAATCACTTGTCAACAAACCGTGGAGCAATTGATATTGAACCAGGCAGAAATTTTTACATAAAAATGAAGATTTTATTTTAACAAATGAAGATATAAATGATGTTTTATTATAAACAAAGTTAAACCACAAAGCTCACAAAGTTTTACACAAAGCTTACTAAAAAATACCCTTTGTGTGCATTGTGCTTTCTTGGTGGTCATTGTGGTAAAACAGGAAATAAATTAAAAAAACAACTATATGAAATTTTATCCGGAAGAATATAGAATTAAGGATCAGCGAATGAAACCCTTTATTGACCCTGAAGAAATTTGGGATTATTTAAATAACACCGAATCGACAAAGAAACGAGTTCGAGAAATTATTGCAAAATCATTAAATAAAGAACGATTAAATTTAGAAGAAACAGCAGTACTGGTTAATACGAAAGATCCAGAATTAATTGAGGAAATTAAACAGGGAGCAAAGACATTAAAAGAAAAAGTTTATGGAAACCGGATTGTTCTATTTGCTCCATTATACGTTGGAAATAAGTGTACAAACAATTGTAAATATTGTGGTTTCAGAGTAACGAATAAAGATGCCATTCGTCAAACTCTTTCTGAACAGGACCTGATAAAAGAAGTAGAAGCACTTGAAGATAACGGACAGAAACGTTTAATTTTGGTTTATGGTGAGCATCAAGATTATTCTCCTGAATTTATTGCCGAAAATGTTAAAACTGTATATAGTGTAAAAAAAGGTAATGGTGAAATTCGTCGTGTAAATATTAATGCTGCTCCATTGGATATTGATGGTTTTAGAATTGTAAAAGAAGCAGGAATAGGAACTTACCAGGTTTTTCAGGAAACTTATCATCCTGAAGAATACGCAAAATATCATTTAGGTGGTAAAAAGAAAGATTATAATTATCGTTTAACTTCTTTAGATCGTGCTCAGGAAGCCGGATTAGATGATGTTGGAATTGGTGCTTTATTTGGATTGTACGATTGGAGATATGAGGTGTTGGCAATGATTCGTCATACTAATCACTTTGAAGCTTGTTATAATGTTGGTCCGCATACACTTTCATTTCCGAGAATTCAAGATGCATCAACTATTGATGTTGATCCTAAGTACATGGTTAACGATGATGATTTTGTTAAGTTAATTGCCATATTAAGATTAGCGGTTCCTTATACCGGAATGATTTTAACAGCACGCGAATCAATTAGAGTTCGCCGCGAAGTTATGGAATTTGGTGTTTCGCAGATTGACGGTGGTACTAAATTGGAATTAGGATCATATCATGAAAGTCAGAACGAAGACCAAAACCTTAATCGCGAACAGTTTGCAATTAATGATAACAGATCATTAGCTGAAATTATTGATGAATTAATTGATAATGGATTTTTACCATCGTTTTGCACGGCTTGTTACAGGTTAGGTAGAACAGGGGAGCATTTTATGGAATTTTCAGTTCCCGGATTTATAAAAAGATATTGTACTCCAAATGCTATTTTAACTTTAGCTGAATATCTCGAAGATTATGCAACACCAAAGGTTGTGGAAAAGGGATGGAAAATCATTGATAGGGAGATGGCAGACTTGGACAACTTTAAGCGCGTTGAAGAATTGCAAAATAGATTGGGTAGAATTAAGAGCGGTGAAAGAGATATGTATTTTTAACAAAGCTCTTAGCCTTTAGCTTTTAGTATTTTTAATTTGCAATTAAATTTTATTAAATTGCTAATAGCCGACTAATAAACTATTTTACTATTATACAATTAAACTAAGATATGTCAGAAAAAATAATTATTGGAATAAATGTTCTAGATCGTATTAAGGAAGCAGGTAGAACCCAGAAAGTACTGGGCAAATATGCAACTTCAATAAAAACTCGTTTAGGGTTTCACGAATTATCTGAAGATGTTTGTAGTAGAAATGGATTTGTGATTTTAGAATTAACCGGAAAAAAATCAGACTGGGATAAGCTTGAAAATGAGCTAAATGAAATCGGAGGAATAAATATTCAGAAAATGATTTTTGATTTGAATAAATAATTTTCGTAACTTGATAAGCTAAAATTTAATTATGTCTAAAGAAACCAGAATTCTCGGTATTTTGATTACAGACAGGCAAAAAGAAGCAGGTAAAGTACAAAACGTACTTACTAAATATGGATGCTCTATAAAAACCCGTTTGGGTTTGCACGAAGTAACAGATAATGTTTGTAGTACAAGCGGATTATTGTTACTGGAACTAATCGGGGATATTTCAGAAATGGATAAACTCGAAAATGAGCTGGTTGTCATTGAGGGCACTCAAACTCAGAAAATGATTTTTGTGGATTAAATTTTAGGGTATTGAAAGAGAAAAGCGCGGGTAAATTTTTATTCGCGCTTTTTTTTAAATTTAATTACAAATAGCTGCATCAAGTTTATTTAGTATTCGTCTTTGCTTTGATCTAAAATTTATATACTATGTTTAAAAATTACCTTATTCTTACTTTCCGAAATATATTCCGTCAAAAAGCATATTCATTCATTAATATTTTTGGATTGGCTGTTGGGATAACCAGTTTTCTCATCATTCTATTATATGTTCAGAACGAACTAAGTTATAACAAACATATTGAAGATGCTGAGAATAAGTATCGTATGGTAGAGATTCAATATCCTCCGGGTGTTGGAGAACAGCATGTTGCTGTAACCATGGGGCCATTAGCTGCTGCATTAAAGAATGATTTTCCCGAAGTTAAACAAAGCATGAGAATAACTAACGGCGGTACTCTTTTTGTCACTTATCAGGATAAAAGTTTTAATGAAGAGAATACAAGTTTTGCCGATACTAATGTATTTAATATGCTTAGCATTGATTTGTTAAGAGGAAATTCTGATGATGCTTTACAAGAAATAAATTCGGTAGTTCTTTCTGAGAAAATAGCCATTAAATATTTTAACTCTGTTGATGATGCTATGGGCAAGGTTCTGGAAATTGCTAATGAACCCTTCATTGTAAAAGCTGTAATGAAAAACATGACAAGGAATTCGCATATATATTTCGAGATGCTTATGCCTTTTACTATAATGGAAACCCGATATGAGTGGATGAGAAGCTGGGGCAGTAATTCGTTAGATACCTATATCCAGCTGGTTAATGGAACAAATACAACGAGGTTTGAAAGTAAATTCCCTGAATTTATTGAAAAATATACAAAAGAATCGTGGAACACCCAGTTAGACATGTATATTCAACCTGTTTTAGATATCCATTTAAAATCAAAACACATAAAATTCCAGACCTATAATTACAAGCAGGGAGATATTAATCAGGTTTATATTTTTTCTGCAGTAGCTCTGCTTATTTTAATTATAGCATGTATAAATTATATCAATCTGTCAACAGCAAGAGCTGTAAAACGATCTCGTGAAGTGGGTATTCGAAAAACTGCAGGAGCACAAAAAGAAAAAATAATATTTCAATTTATTGGTGAATCGTTTATTTTAACATTCGTTTCAACAATTATTGCCATTATTTTAGTCGAATTGTTATTACCATACATAAATGATTTACTTGGCACCGAACTTGAAATTAGTTTATACAACTTGGTATTTAGCATAGGTTTAGTATTACTTGTTATAATATTAGGCCTGTTTTCAGGGAGTTATCCTGCA
Source organism: Bacteroidales bacterium (assembly GCA_021108325.1). Lineage (GTDB taxonomy): Bacteria > Bacteroidota > Bacteroidia > Bacteroidales > UBA12077 > UBA12077. The sequence continues at coordinate 108,561 of JAIORB010000080.1, forward strand.
TTTTACTTATCGAGTTTTAACCCCGTACAAGTCTTAAAAGGTAGTGCGGTAAATACTCAAAAAGGTGGTGCTGGCACTTTAAGAAAAATACTGGTTGTTATTCAGTTTGCAATATCAATTATAATTATTGTTTCAACTTTGGTTTCAGTAGCACAAGTAAACTATTTTCATAAAAAAGATAAAGGATACAATGACGAGGCTGTGTATGCCATATCTTTTCACGAAACAGATAATGAACAACGAGTAAAACAAATGGAGTTATTCAAAAGTGAACTGGATAATAATCCGGATATTCTTTTTGTTTCATTAGCTTCGGGAGCTACAGGAGTTGGGGGATCTCAAAGTCAGATTCATGTTGTTGATTCATCTGAAACTGCCTTAATGGTTCGGTTCGGATTTGTTGATGATTCATATTTCCAGATGATGGAGATTCCTGTTGTTGAAGGCAGGTATTTCAGTAAAGAATATTCTACTGATTTAGGCCATGCTGTAATACTTAATGAGATTGCTGTTGAAAAACTTGGGTGGGATAATCCAATAGGTAAAGAGTTTCAACCGTTTTATGAAGATAGTACAGGTTTAAATATTGCAGTTGTGGGTGTTATTCGGGATTATAATTTTTATTCACTATTAAATCCGATTGAGCCGGCAGCATATTTCTATTATCCGGAAAGATTTTATAGGGTAATGGTTAAAATAAATCCACAAAAAATAGAATCTTCACTCTCATTTTTAGAGCAAAAGTGGACAGAGTTATACCCGAAATCACCATTCGATGGTTATTTTATGGACGAGCTTTTTCAACACAGGTATAAAAACCAAATTAATTCGATGAAAGTATTCAGTATTTTTGCATTAATATGTATTTTAATCTCCTGCCTTGGATTATATGGTTTGGTGGCTTACATTGTTACTCAACGTACTAAGGAAGTTGCAATAAGAAAAGCACTGGGAAGTTCTTCAATGAATATTGTTAAAATAATCAATAAAGATTTTATAAAATTGATATTGATATCAAGTGTAATTGCCATACCTGTTTCATATTATTACATGTTGGGTTGGCTAAATAATTTTGTTTACAGAATTAATTTAAGCTGGTATTATTTCGTAATTGCAATTGCAGGAGCACTGGTTATAGCAATTATAACCAATATTTTTCATACCGTAAGAGCTGCCATGAAAAATCCGGCAGATTCTTTACGATACGAGTAATGGTAAAATTAAATTATTTGAATATCCGCTTTTACACCAATGTAGGTTAATAAATTAGTCCAAAAGTTTTATTTTAGGATTACTTCACCTTCCGTCCTTCGGACACCTCCCTCAAGCTTGCCTGCGGCAGGCAGGGGAGGACTTCTAATTTAATATCAATTTTAATCGAAGCAAGTATCCCCTTGAGGGGATTATAGGGGTGAATTGCATGCATTTGATAATTTAGAAACTTCTGCCTGTCATTCCTGCGAACTTTTATTCCCGTTGGTCATGAGAATAGTTCTCATGAGCGCAGCGAGTAATGCAGGAACTTTTTTCATGACCGAAGGGAGTAATTTTCCGGGTTAATTAGCAGATTAACTATTGCGTACATTAACCTAATATGATTATCCGCATTCATTCCTAATTCTAAATAGAAACTCTATTGTCATTCCGCACTCCGACTGCCGTGAGGCAGGTATTGCGGAATCTACTTGTTAATTAGCAGATTAACTATTGCATATATTAACCTGATATTTTAGTTGGAGTTACTCCAAAATATTTTAGCCCTTGACTTACGTATGAATATTTCGTATATTTAATGCTCATTAGTTTAAAAAATTATATTTGCATTGTAAATATAAAAATCACCTAATAATCAATCGATTGACACTGTTAATATAAATTATATATGAAAAAGTTCTACCTGAAATTACTATTTGTTATAAGTGTTGTATTCTTTTTTAGTAATAACCTTTTTGCCCAGAGTTATGAAGTTAAAGGAGCCGGAACCGATGATGTTAATGGAATTTATGTACCATCCGGCAAAAAAAATGGTAAGACCCAATATGTAAAGGGCGACTATGTTTTATTGTATAAAGGATGCCATGCAAAATGGATGATTAAATCCTCTGAAGGAAATTTATACAGGAATAAAATTGATTCTAAAACACCTCCTGAAAATGGTTGGGAAAAAGGATGCGGAGAAGGAAGTGTAGATCCTGCACCAACAGTTGTAATTGTAGCTGAAAAATCTAAAGCCGAAAAACGTCGAAAAACAAGATAAAGAGTGAATATATTAATCTAACTTAAATTAAGAAGATTATGAAAAAATTTACGCGGTTCTATTTTTTATTAATTTTATTTATTGCATCCACATCATTTAATCTGCAGGCACAATATGCTGTAAGTGGTGCAGATGACACGGACGCAAATGGTATCTACTATGAAACTGGTACAGATAATGGTAAGCCATTATATTCTAATGGTACTTACAATCTGAATTATAGGGGATGTACTATGAAATGGATTATTGAAAATCCTCTCGGGTTCTGCCCTGAATACGGTACAATGACAGATGGAGATGTTCCACCCAATGAAGGATGGCACCAGGGTGGGAAGTATCAAGGTACACCAAATGATCCGATAATGGTTGCTAAAATGAACAGCATCGCTTATGATACGGATGTATTTATCGAATCTATTTCTGATGATGGTAGCTTTAATGATACCATAAATATATTATTATACTCTGTAGATAACCCTTTTACCGGTACAAATGATGAAGATTTTGTTGCAAGCGGGAAAGTTGTTGTTTCGAATTTACCTGCAGGCTTAACCGCTGTTGTTGAACGCAAAAGCGACAGCACTATGATTGCTGTGTTTACCGGTTCTGCAACTGATCATACAAAAAATGATAATGTTAATAATCTGACATTTGCATTCCAAAATAGTGCTTTTATTGATGGGGATGCTTCTGAAATAGAATATTCAACAAAGACCGACCTGAAGATCATGTTTATGGAGCAATATTTGGTTTATGGGGCTTCTAACACACCTGAAGTTAACGATACTTTCCTTTTAACAGGATTATTTAATGATAGACCAATATATTCTAATGGAGAGTATAATATTCATTACCGGGGTTGTGAGTGGGGCGCACAATGGGTTTTGGTACAACCTGGCAGTTGTCCGGAATATTCTACTGCAGTTAAAGGAGATAATATTCCCTCAACCGGATGGTATGAAGGAGGTCAAGGAAGTGGTTCATCGGATACTATTTATATATATCATATAAATAGTTTGGCGTATAATAAAGATATAGTTTCTGAGTCTGCATCCGATGATGGTTCAATCGATGATTCGCTTACTATAACATTTGTTGCTCCTGCTAACAGTAATACTTTTACCGGAGTTAACGATGATGATTTTGTAGCAGACGGTAAAGTTGTTATTACAAACTTACCTGATGGGCTTACGGTTATTGTTACCCGAACAAGTGATACATCATTGCTTGTTAAATTTTCAGGAAATGCAACAAATCATAATTATCATAATAGCATAAATAACTTAAGTATTGAATTCCAGAATAGTGCATTTAGTGGAAGTGATGCTTCTGCTGTTGAAAATTATCTAAAAAATGATATTGAAATACAATTCCTGCAAAAATATGAAGTAATCGAAGCTACTTCAACACCCGAAGTAAACGGAACATATATTTCTAGTGGTATTTTTAATGGCAAACCAATATATTCAAAAGGAGTATACAGATTAGGTTATAAGGGTTGCACTGCAAAATGGGTAATTGTTGATGGCGATGACGACAGCAATGTAAGTGATAATTGTCCTTTATATTCAACCGGTGTTGATGGAGATACTCCTCCTTATTACGGATGGGGTGAAGGTGGCATGGGTGGTTCTACCAGTGATACATTATATGTAATTCCGCATAATACTATTGTATATAGTACTAATAGTATTGCAGAAACTCTTTCAAATGACGGAACTATAAATGATACATTAGCATTAACTTATTATTATCCAACAGGTAGTAATGCATTTACAGGAACTAACGGAGATGATTTTATCGCTAATGGTAAAATTATTGTATCGAACTTACCGGCAGGGCTTACGGCAATAGCTACACGTACAAGCGACACAAGCATAACTGTTAAATTTACAGGAGCTGCTACCAGTCATGGTTTTGCCGATAATATTAATAACCTCACATTCGAATTTCAGAACAGTGCATTTAGTAATGGAGATGCTACTGTTGTAGGGAATTATATAAAAAGCGATATTGACGTTATCTTCCAGATGAAATACGAAGTTTTTGATGCAACGGATTTTCCGGGAATGAATGGAACTTATGTATCAAGTGGCAGTTTTAATGACAAACCGGTTTTTGCTTTTGGAGAATACAGGCTGGGTTACCGTGGTTGTACCTGGGGTGTCAAATGGGTAATTGTCGATGATGATAATGATGTAAATCTTAGTCCGGGATATTGTCCTATGTCCAAAACAGAAGTTGATGGAGATCTTCCTCCGCTAACCGGATGGAGAGAGGAACCGGTTAAAGTTTACCCACATAATAGTTTACATTATAGTAAAACTACTTTTGATGAATCATTAGCTAATGATGGATCAATAGACAATAGCGATACACTTGTAATTAGATATTTCTTTCCACAAGGCACAGCTGTTTTTTCAGGAGTTAATAACGATGATTTTGTAGCAGATGGTAAAGTTGCAATTTCAAATTTACCTGTCGGCTTAACAGCTGTAGTAACACGTATCAGCGATACTACTTTAGCGGTTGTATTAACAGGTTCAGCAAGTTCTGATGATGTAAATAATCTAAGTTTTGCATTTGCTGATAATGCTTTCGATGGTTCTGATGCATCTGAAGTGTTATTTTCTACAAAAGATGATCTTAATATAGATTTTCATAATGAATATTATATAGCATCAACAGGTGGTGATTTTGCAACTGTTACAGAGGCTGTTAATGATTTCGATGTCAAAGATGGCGATGTTCTTATTCTTGCAGCAGAAACCTTTACCGAGGTGGGAATTGATGTTGAAAAATCATTAACTTTCAGGGGACAGGGTGCAGGCAAAACCATTGTACAGGCTGATCTTACTCCCGGCACAGCTAGCGATCGTATATTTTATATGTATTTTAATTCTGATAACGTTAAGACTATTGCTTTCGAAAACATGAGCCTGCAAAATGGTAAAAGCGGTGGTAATGGAGGTTGTATATATAGTCGTGGTTGTAATTTAACAATAAAAAATTGTGAAATAGCAAATAACCAAGCATATTATCGTGGAGGTGCAATTTATTCATATTATGGGAATTTTATTGCTGAAAACAGTACATTTTCAAATAATTCAATTACAGTTACATCTACTTCTTCAGATTATGGTGGTGGAGCAATACGTATGCTAACTTATAGTGAATCTGATAGTGCATCTATAAGTAATTGTACTTTTAGTGATAATAATGCCGGTGTTACATACGGAGGTGCATTGTGGTCATACCATTATCTGAAAATTGTTAATTCTACTTTTGCAAATAATACAGCATATAATGGAGGCGGAATATATCGTAATAATATAACTATTGATATGGTAAATGTACTGGTAGCAAATAATATAGCTACAAATAGTGGTAACGATATTTACGGAAGTTTAAATGCCGATTATTGTTTAATAGAAGATATAACAGGTGCTACTATTAACGGTGCAAATAATGTTACAGGACTTGATCCTGAACTTTCGGCTTTAGCCGATAATGGTGGTAGCACAGAAACTTGTGCCATTTCTGCAACAAGTCTGGCTAAAGATGCAGGAACAAATACCAATACTCCTGAACTTGACCAAAGAGGAGTTGCTATATTTAATAGTACGAAAGATATTGGAGCTTATGAGTATAATTCTGAACCTTTAATTATAGTTTCTGATACAATTCTCGAATTTGGAAATGTAGCCGTAAATGATAGTGCAGAACTAAGTTATACTTTATCAGCAATTAACTTAACTAATAATTTAGTAGTTACAGCACCTGCAGGATTTGAAATTTCAGGATATTCAGGCTCAGCCTTTGTAGATGCTTCGCCAATAACCATTGTTCCTGTTACTGGTTCAATTAGCGATACGGTAATTTATGTGAAATGTGCTCCGGTAACTAATGGCACATTGGACGATATTATTACAAATGTAAGTACCGATGCTGAGACGGTGAACATAACATTAAATGCTAATGGATGTTATAAACCAACAGGCGGGAATGGTTCAGTAACGTCAGTTGAGAATATAGATAGATCTTATGCTCCGGGAGATTTTGTTTTTGATGATCAGGATGGAGATGATTTTGCCGGCATCAAAATTGTTACAAAAGAAACTGATGGAGACCTTGAATACGATGGAATAAATGTTGCCGATGGAACTGTTTGTGCTGATGTTTCGAAACTTACATTTAGGTCTTATGAAAATGAATATGGTTTAGCTTATGCTACATTTACTTTTAAGGTTAAGGATAATACAGGTTTATATAGCGAAGCTGATTATACTATGACCATTGATGTAAATGATATTCCTGTTGGAGCAAATGATGCTGTTTCAACTAACGAAGATGTTAATTTAACTTTTGCTGCAGATGACTTTACATTTACAAATACAGTTGGAGCTTTTGACGGAATTAGCATTGTGTCTGTAGAAACAGCTGGCGACATGGAATATAACGGTACAGATGTTACTGCAATGGATTGCCCGGATGTAACTTTATTGGTATTTAAACCAATAGTCAATGAAAATGGTAATGCTTATGCCACTTTCGGATTTAAAGTTAAAGATGATTTGGGTGAATATAGTACAGATACTTATACCATGACGATAAACGTAACAGCAGTTAATGATGCACCCGAAGGAGCGAACGATGCTGTTACAACAAATGAAGACGAAAACAAAACATTTGCTGCTGGTGATTTTACTTACAGTGATATAGAAGGAGATGCTTTTGCCGGAATAAACATTGTTTCGATTGAAACAGCCGGTGACATGGAATATAATGGTACAGATGTAACAGCCGGTATAGATTGTCCTGATGTAACTCTATTGGTATTCAATCCTGAAGAAAACGAAAACGGTGATGCTTATGCCACTTTCGAATTTAAAGTAAAAGATGATTTGGGTGAATATAGTACAGATACTTATATCATGACAATAAATGTAACTGCTGTTAATGATGCACCAACAGTGGCAAATGAAATACCTCCTGGTGATGCACAAGCCGGAGTTGCATATAGTTACGAAGTGCCTGAAAATACATTTGCAGATATTGATGCCGGAGATGTTCTTACATATATAGCATCTTTAGGTGATGATAGTAGTTTGCCGGCCTGGTTAAGTTTTAATGTAACTACTCGTGTATTTGGTGGTACACCAGATGCTGCTGGTAGCCTCACTCTGAAAGTTACAGCAATAGATATGGCATTGGCAAGTGTTTGGGATGAATTTGTATTAACAATTGCCAGCGGAACAGGTATTGATGATGTACTTGGTAATAATCTATCGATTTATCCAAATCCAACAAATGGTATTATTATTATTTCAATTGAAAACTTAGATTCTGAGATGAATTTAGTAATAACTGATATTACAGGTAAAACTATTATTAATAAAATACTTCAGAATACTAATACAGAAATTGATTTATCGAATTATGCAAAAGGAATATATTTTATTCAGCTTTATAATAATAATGAAGTAACAACAAGAAAAATTGTTATTGAATAAAATTATATATCATTTTCGTAATGATTTAATTTAAGATTAAATAAAGAGGGATTTATCCCTCTTTATTTATTAAACTACTATTGATTAATCATAGTGGACTATCACTTGGTACCGCAATGGTTTTCTCTTTAACATCAACTTCCATTTGTATTACAGCAATCATTATGCTTGTGAAATTTTTAAATAGAAAACTAACAATGATTTTAATTGGAAGTATTATTATACTAACTTTTATTATAAGTTATGTTATTAATATTGTATTTTAATATTTCGATTACACCACCGGTTAACCTTAACAAAGTCTGATAGTTGTCAATAATATTATACATGACATTCTGATAATTAAACGCAGTATTAGAGTGAGGTTGCTAAACTTTTTAGCATGGATGAATAAAATATTTTAGTCAAAAAAGGAGATAAATGATTTTATAATTAAAT